>NZ_JBGSUU010000130.1:0-27047 GCF_041753295.1 Geminocystis sp. | reverse complement strand
AAGGAAATAGGGAGATAGGGAGATAGGAAGGAAATAGGGAGATAGGGAGATAGGAAGGAAATAGGGAGATAGGGAGATAGGAAGGAAATAGGGAGATAGGGAGATAGGAAGGAAATGGGGAGATAGGGAGATGGTAAAAATAATTGATTTAAACCTTATCAATCAAGAAATTTCTCACAGCGATGGTAAACTTTCAATAATTGGATCACTATTTTCGGTTAAATAATGGGCGAAATGTTTTGCTAAAGGGGGTACAAATACAAATGGACTCGTAAACCCTGAAAATATCGATAAACCTTCAATTTTCTTTATTTTCCCCACTTGAAAAGGCATTCCTTGACTAAAAGCAATTTGACAATTATGCCATGTGCCTTCTATATTTGCTAAAGATGGTAACGTCTTTGCGATCGCCTCTCGAATTCTTCTTTCACTGGTGTTTTTAGGCACGGGAGCACCGATATTTGTAATAATTTGACTGATTTGCCCTAAACAGAAACTACCGTCTAAAAATTGAATAGCACCAGCTTCTAGGACATCATTTTGTATAAAATTATTGGATGTTTGCCAAATAGATTCTATCTCTAAAGAAGTCGCTTGTTTTTCCATTTCAAAACGTTTAGTAGTAGCGGGCATAACTAAAGTACGCAATTTTATGTCTGAAGGAGGAGTTTTAAATAATTGTGCATGGGTAAAATAAATCGGTAAATTTAAGCCTAAATCCTGTAGAATTTGTCGAGAAAATGCTCCAGCACAAATAATAACTTCATTAGTAAAATAATTTTTATTATTAGTTTTAATACCAATAATTTTATCCTCTTTTTGAGTTAGTGAAATAACTGTTTCTTGAACAACATTTCCTCCATTGTTTTCGAGAGATTTTTGATAAGCTAAAATAGTTTTTTGAGGATTAACATGACCTTGAGAAAATCTTAAACAACCAGTAATATTATTTTTATTTAGTAATGGTTCTAATGCTAAACTTTCATCAATATCTAATAGTTGAGGTTGAATAAAAAAGTGCTTATAATCTTCTAAAGTTTCTTGAGGATTTTGGTCAATATCAATGGTAAATAAAAGATCTATTTCTCTAAATTCTGTATTGGCAGATAATTCTTCTTCTAGATTACGATGAATATTAATCCCTTCTTGACATAATTGATTCGTTAAATTACTTGTGCCTCCCCAATAAGAAATTCCACCATAACTATAAATAGTAGCATTATTTAAAACTGGATCTTTTTCTATTAATAAAACCTTTAATTTTTTTTGTGATAATTCATAACTTAAAGCAGAACCCGTTAAACCACCACCAATAACAATTACATCATAGTTAATCATATAATAAATAGAAATTAAGAAAATAATATGATGTTTTATATGTTAACATAAAATCGAAAAATCTATATAATTAAAGTGTAATGATATTTACCAAACAAAAAATTATCTCTTATTTATTAGTTTTTCTTTTTACTTTGTTTGTAGTATTACCCGTCAAAGCACAAATTCCTTTTTTCCCCGCACCTGAAACATTAGATGCTTTTCCTGAAACACCTACATGGGATTTGAATAAAGCTGAACCTTGTGGGAGGTTTTTGTGTAGTAGCGTTTTTTTCTTTTCTGACTTAGATTTTAGGAGAGAAAGGATTATAGTTGCATTACCAAGAGATATAACAAAAAGTACCAGAGAAGTAGCCTTAGAAGTTGAACAAAGGGCGAGATTCATTCAAACTGTTTTCAGAGGTATATTTAATAATATGCGTACTTTTATCATCAATAATCCTGTAGAGGAAAGAAAAAATCGTAATTTTTGGTTAATAACCAATGAAAAACCTTTACATCCAGCAACTCCCATTGTAGAAGTAGGAATCGAAAATAGTCAAACCGTTATCTATGTAACATTAAATCCGAAAATAGGATTAGTACAACAAGCAATTTTAACCGTTACCGAAGCTGATGCTAGAGCAAATACAACTACGATTTCACAGTTAGCTCAAACATGGCGCAACAAAATTAGAGAATCTTTTAGTAACGCACTTTGGGGATTAGAAATGGATATACAAAGGCCATTTTTAAGAATAAACGTCCCTATTACAATAATAATAATCACATTTTCTTTGATAACTTTTATTAGAATTTTAAAAAAAATCTTAAAAAAATGGCACAGAAATTTACAAAAAGAATTTCACGAAATTTATGAAACTTTAAAAGTTAATCCTGAAGAAAATTTCTCTCAAAATACTACTTCTAAAGAAGTTAAATCACAATCATATCAAAAAACTTCTAAGAATCTTAACTTAATCCAAAAAATATTTACCAGAGGAGTTAATGATACCAAAGAAGTGATTCAGGAAAGTTTATCTTTTTCAGCTAAGTTATTTCTCGTTGATTTTAACCAAAGAAGAAATTTTATTAAGCAAAAAATGAACTTAATTGAATTAATTTCTAATCTTTTATTTCTCAATCAAATAACATTAATTTTGTTTTGTGTCGCAGTTATTTTAGTTACTTTTCGAGATACCCGTTTTCTCTTTAATTTATTTTTTACTCAAAGCATTTTACTGCCTTTAATTTGGATTGCTATGGTATTAACAGATAAAATTATTGATTTCTGGATTGATAATTTATTAGATGATTGGGCAAAAGCAAAACAAGAAATTAACCCGAATTCTAACCGCCCCATTTTACGAGTTAATACTTATTCTCCTGCTTTAAGAGGTGCGACAACCATTTTTTTTAATGTTATCGGCATTTTCCTAACCCTTGCTGTCATTGGTATTAGCCCAAGTATTCTTGCTAGTGCTGGGGCTTTAGCGGTGGTGTTTGCTTTTTTATCTCGTAATCTTTTTGACGATATGCTCAATGGTATCTTAATTTTAACCACGGATCGTTATGCTTTAGGGGATGTCATCGAAATTAATGGTTTTATGGGATGTGTAGAAACCATGAATCTTTATATAACCGCATTACGCAACTTAGATGGGCAGTTAATTATTATTCCTAACGGCAAAATTTCCACAGTGGTTAATATGACAAAAAATTGGTCTCAAGTTAACTTTACCATTGAAGTGGCGTGGAATTCTGAACTTCAAAAAACCATGAATATCTTACAAGAAGTAGCCGATCAAATGTATCAAGAAAAAGACTGGAAAGATAAAATGATTACCTCAGCGGATATTTTAGGTATCGAAAAAATCGCTCATGATGGAATTACCATTAGATTAATTATTAAAACACAACCTTCAGAACAATGGCGAGTAGGTAGAGAATATCGTTGGCGGGTAAAAAAGGCTTTTGATAAGGCTGGAATTTCTTTAGGTATTCCTCAAACAGTTATTTGGCATAAAGATAATTAACTATCAATATTAGGTTTCAGGTTTCAGGTTTCGGGTTTCAGGTTTCAGGTTTCAGGTTTCGGGTTTCAGGTTTCAGGTTTCGGTTTTTTAATCATAAGTTTATAGATGATTCAATATTCTTTCTATCTCCTAACTCCTAACTCCTATCTCCTAACTCCTATCTCCTAACTCCTAACTCCTATCTCCTAACTCCTATCTCCTAACTCCTAACTCCTAACTCCTAACTCCTATCTCCTAACTCCTATCTTATTAAATCTAAATATAAGAAATTCCTATCATTAATTTAAAAATAAAGGAACATTTCCTGATACATTGAGCTAGAATTTAAACTGAAAAAATAATTATTATTTAACATTCGCCATTGTAAATCATCTTTTAACTAGATAGTTTGCGATCGCAAATTCAGAGTGTGACGAGTAATAGGAAATTGTATCTATGAATCTAAAATTAATCTCACAAAAATTACCCCAAGCAACTTTAGCCTTGATTTTAGGGTTAATCTTTTATCCTCAATCAGCAAAAGCTACTTCGACAGTAATTACGGAAGATTTAGATCTTTCAAAGCCTACTTTATTAGTTAATAGTGTTAAAGAAGTATCTCTGTTGGCTAAAAACTCAAGCAACATCACTACACCATTGACAACGGAGAATGTTTCTGCCATCAAAGTAGATAATTTTGCCAAGAATAATTACACTCTTGCAAAAAATGAACGTGTTACTGATATATCGGAAGAAAAACAGAATTCGAGGGAAAAACCCGAGCTTTATCCACAAGAATTATCTTCCTTTAACTCCATTAAATCATCACCTTCTTTAATTGCTTCTAGTGATAATTCAAATACTTCGGTAAAATCTTTACCTATAGCAGTAGAAGTACCGTCTCAGACTGTTAATAATAGCGAATCTATCTCTATTCCTATTCAGTTTGAAAATAACACTCCTAATGTTAATAACAATACTTCTGACGTTAACAATAAAATAGTTGCTAACAATACAGTTATAAATATACCTGTTGCACCTCCTGAAATAGAACAACAGACTGTCGCAAACTCCTCAGAAATGATGAAGAATGTAGAAAAACCTACTTTAATTAGTAACACAAATACCAGAACTCTTATTAATCAGAATTCTGACAGAAGAAATATTAGTATTCCCGCCCCTTCGGCAAATACAAGAACTTCTAATTCATCAAATTTAATGAGTTCTGTACCTATTCAAGTAGAATACTATAATCCTATGATTACTCCTTCGGCAGGAGAAATGGTATCTCCTGAATTACCACAAATTAATTCCCCAGATCCTTATCTACCTGATAATAGTCGTCCTTTTACTGGCTTTATTTGGCCTGCTAAAGGAGTTTTATCTTCTGGTTATGGTCCTCGTTGGGGTAGAATGCACAAAGGAATTGATATTGCTGGTCCTGTGGGTACTCCCATTGTTGCCGCTGCTGATGGAGAAGTTATAACAGCTGGTTGGAATTCTGGTGGTTTCGGTAACTTAGTTAAAATTAAACATCTTGATGGTACTGTCACTCTTTATGCCCATAATAGTAGGATTACCGTTCGTAGAGGACAATTCGTTACTCAAGGACAACAAATCGCTAATTTAGGTAATACTGGTTTTAGTACTGGTCCTCACTTACATTTTGAAATTCATCCTAATGGTGGAAAAGCGATGAATCCTATGGCTTTTTTACCTCGAAAAAACTAAGTTAATCCGAGTGAGCTATAAAATTTACTTATAAGACATAGGGGAAAAGAAGAAAAGTTAACTTAAACTTAAACTTAAACTTAAACCGTCAAAACTTATCGACTCTGGTTTAATCTTAGTTTTACCTTAAAATTTTCCTTTAATTCTAATAATCCTAATTATTTAAAGATTCTTATAGCTCATTAAAATTAATGTGGGCATTGCCCACCCTACTTACTTTGTGTCATCAACAACTATAACTATTCAACTATCCCCATAACAGGCGAACTTGCACAAGCATATTGTTTTACAGGAATACGCCCTGCTTGATAAGCTAATCTTCCTGCCACGGCGGCGAGTCTCATTCCTTGTGCCATTTTAACTGGATTTTGAGCTAAGGCGATCGCACTATTAATTAATAAAGCATCTGCACCTAATTCCATTCCCAAAGCCGCTTCGCTAGGTGTACCAATTCCAGCGTCAATTACTACGGGTATTTTGGCTTGTTCGATGATAATTTTTATGTTAGCTAAATTCTGAATGCCTTGTCCTGAACCGATAGGAGAACCTAAAGGCATAACTGTCGCACAACCAACCTCTTCTAATCTTTTACAAAGAAGGGGATCTGCATTAACATAAGGTAACACAGCAAAACCCTCTTTTACTAACTGCTCTGCCGCTTGTAGTGTTCCGATAGGATCAGGTAATAAATATTTAGAATCAGGAATAACCTCTAATTTGATGAAGTTATTATCTTCCTGCCCTAGTAATTTAGCCATTTCTCTACCTAAACGAGCAACTCTGATGGCTTCTTCTGCATTGGTGCAACCGGCGGTATTAGGTAACATCCAGATTTTACTCCAATCAAGAGCTTCTGCTAATCCTTCGTGGCCAGTAGCGTTTGTTTGTACTCTACGCACGGCAACGGTGACGATTTGGCAACCACTAGCCATAACGCTTTGTTGCATAGATTCCATACTTGGATATTTACCTGTACCTGTCATCAACCGAGACTTGAATTTTTTTCCTGCAATAATTAAACTATCGTCTTCATCAGAATTATTGGTGAAAATTTCTTTAGCATTTGAAGGGCTTAAATAACCTAAATTTTCAGTTTTAGGAGAAAAATGACCTCCATTCCCGTTTGTTGAGGTTATATCGCTTCCATTAGAGCTTATATTGCTATTTTGAGGAGTGCTAGGGGTAGAATAACTCATAATTTTGCTTTGAGATTTATTAAATCGTTGGTAAGTAAAATGTTTTAATAAAGGATCAACATATTGATGGGTGATAAGATTACTGATTAATTGAGCGGTTATGGGTGCTAATAGAATACCATTGCGGTGATGTCCTGTAGCGAAGATTAAGTTATCACTATCGCCATAGCCTAAAATAGGCATTTCATCCACAGTAGCAGGGCGAAAACCATACCAAATTTCTTCTAATTGCCAACAAGCAAGGGGGGGATATAAACCAATGGCACGATTTAACAAAGTATTAATACCCTCGGCTGTAGTGCCTTCTTGCCAACCAATATCTTCAGAAGTTGCACCCACAATTAAACGCCTATCTTTTTTCGGCACTAAATAGGTATTTTCGCCAAAAATTACTCTTTCTAAGGGATTATCTGAGGCTATTCTTAAACTTAACATTTGCCCTTTTAATGGACGCAGTGGAAGAGGAAATAGTTTACTTGACCATGCACCACTAGCTACAATATAAGTATCAGCAGAAAAAATGCCTGATTTGGTGAGGATATTTTTGATTTTACCATGATCACGAGTGAAGGCGATGGCTTCAACACCTTCTTTAATTTCAATACCGATAGATTGAGCTATCTTTAACAGTACTTTACCAACACGACGAGGATCAACTTGCCCCTCTTCAGGATACCAATAACCTCCCATAACGGCTTTTCCTAACTGGGGTTGATATAGTTGAATGGTGTCTTTATCTAACCAATGATCATTAATGGTAGAAGGTTGCTGATAAACTGGGGCGATGATACCACAAGGATTGTAGTCTATATCTTCACCACTTAATTGTTCTAATTTCTGTGCCCATTCTGGATATAAAGCAAGGGATTGTAAAGCTAAATCTAAGATAACACCATCTAACTGTTCTGCCCTAGGTGCTAACATTCCAGCGGCGGCGTTGGTGGCGGCTTCGGTATAATTTTTACTTAAGACTGTTACCCCTAATCCTTTTAATTTTAATTCAAGGGCGATGGATAGTCCGATAATTCCACCACCAATGATTATAATTTCGTTGCTAGTTTTCATAATAGATAATTAACAGATAACTATACTTTATCATTTTCAGGTACTGAGTTCGGGAAATTAAACCTGAAACCTGACTAAATAGGATATTATTGTATCGAACTGAGGCAAGTATTACTTTCCTAATAGCCACATAATATTAAAACCAACACTAACATTATCTTCAGATTGAGTAACAACACTACCAATATTACCTGTACCTGCGGCATTAGTGCCATAAACACCAACTCCGACATTAGTTTGAGGAGGCATATAACGAGCTCCCGCCGCCCAAGTTGTGGCATCGTTACTTAACATAGGCGTAACTTCTCCCATTAACTGTAATCCTGAAATAGGCTGAAAATTGATCCCAAAACCAGCACCTAAGATGCGATTTGAACCAAATACTCCTAATTTAGGATTAAACATCAAGGCAATTTTGTCATTTGCTTCATAAATAAAAGATGCTTCTCCAGAAAAAGAGCCAACTCCATCATCTTGAGTTGTAGCTTCTTCAAAAGCTCCTTTAATACCAAAGGAAAAAGGATCACCTTGGGCTTGATTAAGAAACCTTAGTTTGGTTGCTGCACCCAGTTTCAGTGAATTACCAATAGGTTCATCACTATCTCCTAATTGTTGTCCGATAAATTCTAATTGTGCATCATTACTCATACCATAGCCGATTTGAAAATTAGCACTAGGGCCGATGCCACCATTGACAGAAAATGTCCCTTGTCTGATGGTGTTAGGAGAGCTAAGGGTGATACCATCAAAAAGTAATTGTTTATCTCTGTCAGAAAGGGGTTGAAAAGGACGAGTATTGAAACTAGATTGATAATTATGACCAATATCAGGAGTATATCTGACATTTAAACCCACTCCTACTTCATTACCATCAGGAAGAAAGGTTAATAATTTAGTAGCTGGGGTATCCCCTAATCTATTGGTAACGGATAAATCAACACCAACAGTAGGGCTATGAAGGTAATTTAACCCAGTACTCCACACAAGACTTTTACCCACTTTACCATTAGTTCCCACACTATTACCACCAGGACCTAGAGGTACATTTAGATCTGCGAAAAAGCCAAATCGTTCAGTAAACTTAAAACTAAGTCCAGTACCAATATTAAAAAATGTACCGTAAAAATCTCCACCATCATTAACGGTATCAGGGAAAAAACTTAAACCGCCGACAATATGCCATTGATAATTTTTGGCAACATTATAGGTAAAAGGCACTTGAATTGTACCAGCAAAAGTATTATCAGTTTGAAAATTATTTTTTGAGGTAAATAAACCATTTTCTGAAGAAATTTTTAACCATTCTAAAGATCCCACTACGGCTAAACTATAGTTATCTTTTTTCATTAACTGATATTTAACATTAGGTGCAAGGGAAAAATAACCTAAGTCTGTAGGTTTACCATTAAATTTACTACCTAAAAGATCATCAAAGAAAGATAATGTTGCCCCTACTTGTAATTTCTCAGTTACACCTCCATTAATAGTTAAAGTATATACCTGTAACCCCGTACCTTTACCTTCTGAACCTTTAGGAAAAACAATCGTACCATAATTAGTATAAATTGCACCTACAGGTAAAATATTTGCCGTTTCTACCGTCATCGGCTCAAAAGGAAATAGTTGTAAAGGTGTTAGAGTATATTCTACAGGTTTTATTTCTTCTAAAGGAGGGGTAACATTTTCTGTATTGTTTTGAGTCTCAGGGGATAAGTTTTCTTGAGACATGAGTAATTGAGAACTATTACTTGGTACAAGAGTATCTACTGTGGTGGGATTTTTCTGGGTATTGGAGTCTGTTATTTCATCCCCATAAATAGGAATATTGGCATCTACAAAAAAAATAGAAGCAAAAGTGAGATTAAGGAAAATTAAGGTTTTAAATTTCATAAAGATAACTATTTCTAATAGATAATTAATGTTTGATAAATAAGTTTAGTTTTTTATTCTTAAATATATAAAATGGAAATTGTTATTGTTAGTAAATTTCATGATACTGGATTAATAAAGAAATAAATAAATTATTAGGAATCAATTTTCTTCCTTTATAGCTTAATTAACTATTGTCAGACTAATATATAATGAGAGGTTTGCAGTTTAATCATATTCAATAGAAAATAAATTATGTTTTGGGCGGATAAAATAGCGGAAACGTCGCAACAACCAGAATTAGTTAACGATTCCAAAACTCCTTCAGGTAGAGTTCATGTAGGTTCAGTAAGAGGGGTAATTATTCATGATGTCATGTATAGGGCATTAAAAAGAGCAGGAAAACCCGTTAAATTCACCTATGGCGTTGATGATTATGACGCTTTGGACACCGTACCCCATTACTTAGATAAAGCGCAATTTGAGCCATATTTAGGGTATCCTCTTTGCAATGTACCTTCTCCTGATGATAGTGCGTCTGATTATGCTAAGTATTTTATGGGAGAATTTTTAGAAGTATTTGATTATTTAGGTGTCAAAGCCGAAATTTATTATTTAAGAGACTTGTATCGTTCTGGTAAATTAAATCACTATATTGACTTATTTTTACGTCACGCCCAAGATATTCGAGAGGTATATTTAGATGTCAGTAAATCTCAGAGAGCCGATAATTGGTATCCTTTTCAGTTAATCTGTCCTAATTGTGGTAAGATTGCAACTACTAATGTAACTGATTATAACGGCAAAAAAGTTTATTATACTTGTAAAGAAGATGCTACGGATTGGGTGAAAGGTTGTGGTAGTAAAGGTTGGGTGTCACCAATGGATGGTAACGGTAAATTGCCTTGGAAAGTGGAATGGGTGGCGAAATGGGATTTAGTTGGTGTTACCATGGAAATGGCGGGAAAAGATCACTCTCAAAAAGGTGGATCTCGTGATGTAGCTAATGGGATTTCTCGTAAAGTTTTACATAAAAAACCTCCCTTTCATTCTCCTTATGAATTCATCCTTGTTAATGGCACGAAAATGAGTTCTTCTAAGGGTGTTGGCTCAAGTGCAAAAGATATGGCTGACTTATTGCCACCAGAATTATTGCGTTTTTTAATGTTAAGAACTCAGCCAAAAACTGTTATTAATTTTGCTCCTAATTATGATACAATTATTAAGCTATTTAGAGATTATGATAATTTATTAAATGAGTATGCTAAATTAAAAGAAAATAACGAGAATGTAGAGTTAAATAAAACTTTATTACCTTTATTTTATGCTCAATTAGATGAAGAAATAAAACCTTATTATACTTTTGATATTAGTACTTTAATTTCTTTATTACAAGTACCCCATTTAGACTTAAAAGAGGAAATTATCAAAAGAGCAGAAAAAGAATTAAATGACTATGATTGGGAGAAAATAAATCAAAGAATAGCAGTAGCTAAAAAATGGTTACAAGACTATGCTGATGAGGAAGAAAAACTGGTTATTTATTTTGATAAAATTCCCGATACTGCTAATAATTTAACCATAGAACAAAAACATTATTTAAGTACATTAAAAGATATTTTAACGACTATAGACAATTGGGAAGGAGAAGAATTGCAGACGGCTTTGTTTACAGCTACTAAACAATTAGGAGTAAGTCCAAATATTGCTTTTCCCGCAGTTTATTACTCTTTTTTAGGTAAGGAAAAAGGGCCAAAAGCTGGTTATTTATTCTCTTATTTAGATAAAGATTTTGTCCTCAAACGTTTAGAAGAAGTTATATTAATAGTTAATAGTTAATAGTTAATAGTTAATAGTTTATTTTTTTCTTACTTATTATCTTTCTTAAGGAAACATACAATTAATTTTGTCTGAGTACTTAATTTAACACATCCCTTTTTAATTAATTAAACTTTATGACAATCACTCCTCTAACTTGGCAAGAATTAGAAAAACTTACAGATTATCACCTTGATACTGTTAATGGATTAACTAATTCACAAGCACTGTTAAGATTATTTAATCAATCGGAAGAAAATATTAGAGTAACCTTATATCGAGACTATCACGCATGGTGTCCTTATTGTCAAAAAGTGTGGTTGTGGTTAGAAGAAAAGCAAATTCCCTACCGCATCAAAAAAGTAACCATGTTTTGTTATGGGCAAAAAGAAAGCTGGTATAAAGAAAAAGTGCCATCAGGAATGTTACCTGCTATCGAATTAGATGGAAGAATTATCACTGAAAGTGACGATATTCTGTTGGCGTTAGAAAATGCTTTTGGAGTCTTGGGGTTAGGAATGCAACACCCTCAAGTTATGGCTTTAAGAAAGCTAGAAAGATTGTTATTTCGTGGGTGGTGTAGTTGGCTTTGTTATCCGACAATGTTTAAAATGCAGGAGGAGAATAACCGTAAACAATTTCTTGAAGTTGTCAAGCAAGTGGAGGCGGCTTTAAGCGTTACTGATAGCCCTTATTTTCTGGAGGTTTTTTCTATCGTCGATGTCATTTTTACCCCTTACGTTGAGCGTATGAGTGCCAGTCTTTACTATTATAAAGGCTACTCTTTGAGAGAAGAAAATCCGTATTTTTCTCGTTGGTTTGATGCCATGGAAACTCGAACAACTTATAGAGGTACACAAAGTGACTTTCATACTCATGCTCACGATTTACCGCCGCAAATGGGGGGGTGTTATGAAAATGGCACAGAAAAAGCGAGAATTAACCAAAAATTAGTAGATGAAGGAGACTGGTTTAGTTTACCTGATGTTAGCTATTCTGAGCCTAAAAATTCTCGTCAAGAGGCGTTATATCGAGTTTTAAAACATCGTCATAACATTATCAAAGTCAATCCTACGGATAATCAATTATTTGATGAAGCCTTGCGTTGCGCTTTAACTAATCTGATGACAGAAGAAAATTGTCTTCCTCCCCCTAATTCTGCTGTGGGGTTGCGTTATTTACGAGATAGAATCAGTATTCCTCGAGATATGTCGATTTATGCAGGAAAAAGATTGCGTACTGCTTTAGAGCATACGGCTAGTTTACAAAGTAATGCACAACCTGAATCTTTACCGATACGTCATCGAAGAGATCAAAATCCGATAAACTTTACTTAAGAGTGTAAATTTTTGTTTAAGTATCCGTAAATATACTTAAACTATTAATTTATAATTAATCAAAATTTTTGGATCTTCTACAGTAGTTATGATAAATTCAGATAAGATAAACGTTATATAGTTGGCACTATAAGGATTATAAGAATTAACCATTAAATTTGTTATAGATTGACAGTTTGTATTTTACCTGACACCTGACACCTGACACCTTTTTCAAGATAGAGGTTAATATTTTCGATGAAGATTATTTTAGTAGAAGATGATGAAAGGTTAGGAAAATTAATCAAAGAATATTTAATTCATGAATCAGAAGTATTTGATATAGTAAAAACTGGGGTTAATATTGCACAACAATTAGAAGAAAAAAAATATGATATTCTTATATTAGATGTAATGTTACCTGATAAAAATGGTATCGATATTTGTCGGGAATTACGGAAAAATAATGTTAATATAAGTATTCTATTTATCACTGCTTTAAACAATCAAATAGATAAAATAAAAGCCTTTGAATCTGGTGCTGATGATTATTTAACAAAACCCTTTGATTTTCAAGAATTGTTAGTAAGAATAAAAGCATTAGTTAGAAGAGAAAATAATATTGAATCTCCTAAATTAATTTGGCAAAACCTCATCATGATGCCAGAAGAAAAAAAAGTAGTTTATCAAAATCAATCTTTACATTTAACTCCTACAGAATTTAAGATTTTACAGATTTTTTTAGAAACCCCTAACAAAGTATTCAATACTGAAAATATTATCGATAAACTTTGGGATATAGATACTATTCCTACTAATAATACTTTAAGATCTCATATTAAATCATTACGTAAAAAATTAGAACAAGTTGGCTTAGATAAAGAATTTATTGAAACAGTTTATGGTATGGGTTATCGGTTAAAAACTCCATCTATTACTAATCAACCAACATTAGAAAATAATAGTCAAACAGAAAATAAAATAATTAGTCATAAAGAAGAAAAGTTAACACTATTCATGGAAGAAATATGGTTAGATAATCAAGAAAGTGTTAGTAATGATTGTCAAACTTTATTAGATTATATTCAAGGAAAAAAAGATGATATTTCTATTGATGATATAATTCGTATTCCTCATAATTTTGTCGGCTTTTTAGGGAGTATTGGTTTTAGTTATGCTGGAGAAATAGCTAGAAATATTGAAGCCTTTTTAAAAGAGAATAAAAATAATTTAAAAGAGGAAAAAGTACAATTAAAAATAACTAATCTAATTTATGATTTACAAAAAAGTTTATTCCCTGAAGCAAAATTAATTTTTAAGAAAAATAATCAGTTAATAGGTATAAACTATAAAGTTAATATACTTGTCATTGATGAAGATCAAAAATTAGCAGATGAATTAATATTTTTTATAGAAAATCCTAACATTGATCTTAATTTTGCCTATACTATTAATACTGCGATTAAATATATAAATGACTATGAATATGATTTAGTTATTTTAGAAACTCAGTGGAAAAATCAGGAGGATAGACAAAATTTAATTTTAGATTTATTAAGTCAAAAACAAGATAAAACTAAAATAATAATCTATAGTAAAAATGATGATTTAGAAAATAGATTATATTGTTCAAAATATCCTATTAATGCTTTTTTAAGTAAAAATAATTCTTTAGAAATTCTTTGGCAAAATATAGAAAATGTCTTAGGGAAAAATAATGATAATTCTCAGATAACATCTCTCTATGACATCCTAATAATTGATGATGATATAAGGTTTACTGAAGTTTTAAAACAAAAATTAATTCTTAACCAATTACCCGTTAATATTAATATTATTTCTGATAGTGAAACTTTTTTAGATGAAATAAAAAAAATTAAGCCTCATTTAATTATTTTAGATTTAGAAATGCCAAAACTTAACGGCTTAGATATATGTAAAATTATCAAAAAAGATCCTTTTTTACAATCAATTCCAGTTTTATTTCTTACGGGAAATTTAGCGGAAGATGTTATTACTAAATTTATCGAAGCCGGTGCGGATGATTTTATCAGTAAATCAAAAATTGATGTAGAGTTATATCCTAGAATTATCACTCATTTGAATAGATATAAAAAATCATAATTATGAAGTACAATTTAACCGTTAAATCTGGATAACTTTTTACTTCAATCATTTTAATTAAACCTAAAACCTGATACCTATTAAAACTTAATATTATGAATGAGTGGGTAATGTCAGTTACTTAAATCGAAAGTAGCTTATTCATTATTTATTAATTATTGATATTATTATGGAATAGGAAAACAATAAACCTATTGAGGTAAAATGTATGTTATCAAAAATGTATCCCCGTGTTATTGATAGTGTCGGGGAATGGAATCCCCAGTTATTTCGAGAAATCAAAGGCAGATTAACACCAAAAACTATTACGATTATTTCTTTAGTTTCTATTATTGGACAAGCATTATTATATTTATATTTTCAGGGATTATTGCCAAAAGTAGAAGGTGGTTATAATCGTTATTGTACTGTAGTTGTTGAAAATGAGTCTTATTCCTCCAACCTTGGTGTTTGTAGTAAAGATTTATTAGGCAATTTACAGATGATTAAAGAATTATGGTGGTTAGATTTATTTACTACGATGAGTATTCTAGGAGTTTTTATTCTCTTAGTTGTTGGTAGTTATATGTTAATGACAGATGTCTCAAAAGAAAATAGTAGAAATACTCTTAACTTTATTCGCCTTACTCCTCAATCAGCCATAACTATTTTAGGCGGAAAAATCTTAGGTGTGCCGATTTTAGTCTATTTATTCGGTATTTTAGCGACACCTCTACATTTAGTAGCTGGATTAAAAGCTAATATTTCTCTTCCTTTAATTATCGGCTTTTATCTCGTTTTAGCTATTAGTTGTTTATTTTTTTATAGCGCCAGTTTACTATTTAGTTTAGTTTCTGGTGATTTAGGTAATTTTCAAGGATGGTTAGGAAGTATGGCAATTTTCTTCTTCTTATCTACCATGACAGGAGTAGCGATGGAGGCAAAAAGTTTTACCGCCACTTCCCTTGATTGGATTATTCTTTTTAATCCCATGATGTTTTTACCTTATCTCATCAAATCTACATTTCTTTCTCCTGATACCATCGGTTATTTATCTATCAAAGGATTAAATAGTCTTAACTGGTATGGTAACTTTTGGTGGCAAAATAGCTTAGTCAGTTTATGCTTAATTATCGCCAATTATGGAATTTGGACATTTTGGATATGGCAAGGAATCAAACGTCGTTTTCATAATCCTTCAGATACCATTCTCTCTAAATATCATAGTTATTTAATTTCTGCTTGTTTCGTTATTTTTAATGTGGGATTTACTTTACAACAAATCAAGTCTTATTCTTCCCTTAATGACAAACTCATTAGTTTACAAGTATTTAACTTTTTCTTTTTCTTGTTACTAATAATCGCTTTAACTCCTTCTCGTCAGAGTTTACAGGATTGGGCACGCTTTCGCCATGAAAATTCTTCTTATCGTCATGAGATTCATGATTTATTATTAGGAGAAAAAAGTCCTTCTCCTTTAGTTATTGCTGGTAATATAGCTATCGTTACCTTATATACCATTCCTGCTGTATTAATATTTCCTTTTCAAACGAATAAATTATCAATTTTGGCAGGTTTATTTTTAGGCGCAACCATAATGATAATTTACGCCACCATATTTCAATTATTATTGATGATTAAAAGTAACAAAAGAAATTTAATCGCTACTGGGGTTTTGGCAACTTTGATTTTTAGCCCATTTTTAGGTTTAATTATCATAGGTGAAAGTTATCGTAGTTTTCCACTTTTATCCTTATTTTCCGCTTTTCCTTTAGCCGTCACTACTGGTAAAGTAACAATTATTCCGATTATGCTAAGTTTATTAACTCAAATCATGGTAATAATCGCTGCTAATTATCAGTTAAAAAGAGTCTTACATAAAGCAGGAATGTCGGAAACAAAAATATTGTTAGATAATTAACCCTAATTACAGGCAAGAAGTAACAAACATTTTTCTTAATTTTTCTTTAAATCTTGTGAAACTTGCCAAACTTTCCACAAGTTACCCTGCATTAACCCACTAATACCTTTTAGATATTGAAACTCAATCACATTCGGTTTAATTTTTAACGCCGGTTGTAATGCTTTTTCTCCTTCTCTTCCTTTCCAATCATAGAGATATAAAACGCTTAAATATCCATGATTAAACGCATTCTCTGGATTTATTTCTACTAATTTTTTAGCGGTGGCGATCGCCTGAACTACTTTTTGTTGTAATACTTGAGATAAAAGTAAAGTATATAAATAATCTAAATTATTATCACTTTGTAATCGATATTGCATGGCTTTTTCCGTTACTTTGAGATAATCTTGAGTAGGATCATATTGATTAATTCTACCGATATTAGAAAAAATAGGATCTAAACCTTCAATACCTTGAGATAAATTGGGCGCTAATTGTCGAATTTGAGACACTAAATCTAGGGGTTGATTAGAGTTAATTAAAGGAGTATTTTTATTCACCGTAACTTGAATATTTGGGGTAGAAATGGGATAAGTTTCCCCAGTGATTTTGTCTAAGTAAGTGGCTTGTAAAATATAATCACCGTCAGAAATATTTTGATTAACAAACATAGCGGTATTTTCTATTACTTGAAAATCTTGTTTTAATTCTTCTGTGTTAACATTAGCAGAGTGTAAATTACCCATAGCAATGCCATGATCATGAGTCCATTTTTCGCTACTATTTAAAGATTGCCAATTTAAAATAACGATACCATTTTCTAAATTATATAATGATCCAGACCATTTATAAGTAATAGGAATAGATTGTAAAATATTAAATTTGTCAGGAATAATTACTTCATCTAATTTAACTTTACTATTATTAGTAGAAAGAGATAAAACTTCGTTATGAGGTAAAGTGCGATGATATAGTTTTAATTCACTTTTATCTGGCAATTGCCAAGTATTTACTATGTTAAAGTCACCGTTATTTTCTACTAAATTTACTGTAGCTGGTTGTGATTCTGGTATAGATCCTTGCTCTCCTGTTTTCGTCAAAAACCAGTCTAAAGAATTAACATCTTCAAGCACAAATTTTTGTTGCACTCCGACTTGTCTTCCGAATACTTGAAAGTTAGGAATTGAGCCATAAAAAGAGATATTATGTTGATTAATTTCAGGGGTAGAAGGTAAAACTCCGATGTTAGATCTTAAATATGGGTTAAGATTAATTGTAGCAGGAATAACGTCTTCAGTTGCCCATTTTTCTGAGGTATAGGGAAAACGTTGCATTTTTGGACTTAGTTTTTCTGTTAATAAACTACCTCCTAAAGGGAATAAATTTAACATCATTAAAACTATAGCTAATATTATAGTAAATATTTTAAAAAAAGATGAACCAATGGCGGTATAACTAAATATTAATGCAGATAAAATTAAGGCTAAAACTGGTAATAATGGCAAAATATAACGAGCATCTTTATTTACATTTAATGAGGATAATAAATAACCACCTATTAAAAAGATAAATAACCAAAGAGTAATTAAAAAAGTTAAAGAATATTTATTATTTTTTACATTGACTGTATTTTGATAAAAATTAGTTTGAAGATAATACCCTATATTTTTATATTTGATTGATTTTTGAACATAAAATTTTATCACTAAATAAATTAAACATATAAGGGGTATAATAAATAAATGCCATGATAATAAATAGGGTAAAACTTTACCGTAAAAAGTCCAGGCTTCTAAAGTATTTAAAGGTGGATCTCCTTCTAAAATGGCTGAGTCTATAGTGGCGCGTTTTCCTGATGTAAAAATTAATAGCCAATTAGTGCGATACCAAGGAAAAAAGATAAAAATAGCAATAAAAAAACTGGTAATTAGTTGTGTTAATTTCTCCCATTTTTTATAGAGAAGTAAAGAAATAAAAGCAAAACAAATGGGGAAGAATAAGAAGAAAATAAAAGTTTGTTTTAACATTATTCCTAAACCTAAAGAAATACCTGTTAATAGGCTTAAATACCAAGATAATTTATTTGCTTTTGTGAAATACCAATAACTTAAACAAGTAAAACTAAAAGTTATAATTACGGTGAGGGGATAGTCTAAAAGAAATTCTAAACGATAAACATATAAAGCTGGTATTAATTGTACTAATAGACAGGCAAATAAAGCTATTTTATGATTGAAAAATAATCTACCTAAATAAAAAATTGAAACTAATAAAACTATACTAAATAGCGATAAAACTAAGTTACCTTTATCGACACTAGCACCTAAAATCAAAAAAAATGGTGCAGTAATAATATACATTAAAGGTGGTATTTTATTTGATAATAACCAAAATTCACGCCACCATGAACTATCAAAAAAATGAGGGTTTTTCAGCGCTTCTTTATATAACATTACTCCGTTGAGATATTCAGAAGGATCCCAAGGTGGTATAGTATTATCTAAACTAAACCAAATACGATCAATGATAAAACCAAAACTCCAAATTAGTATTAAACAGACAATAATAAATTGTCGAGATACATTATTTGATTTTTGATAATTATGGTTAAATAGTTTGTTAAATAACATTTCATTTTATTTTATTTTTCATTCTTTGTCATGATAACAGCTTTTTGTTTCTCCATTAATAATTTAGCGATCGCCTCTGATATAATGTTAATTAAATTGAGGGGAAAAAAGCGTAAAAATTCCTCAGAATCTAGTTGATTATCAAAGAAAAGATAACATTTAGTTTGATAGTTTAAAATTTCTGTAAAACTTAAATATCTAACAATGAAACTAGAAAAAAGAGTATTTTTAAAACTGTCATATAAACTGCAATCAAACTCAGAATCTAATAGAATAAGTACTTGTTTTTCTATTTCATTTTGAGGATGGTAAGGTTTAGATGAAGGTAAAAAATTCATGATAGATAAATATTTATGAGAAAAATCAAACAAAAAAGATAAAGATATGTCGCACTGAAAACGATAACATAAAGCCTCTAGTAGAGAAATGCTGACTAAGTTTGTTGCTAAATAATATTTACTAATAGTCAGATTATATCTAGTAATATTAACTAACTCTTGAAATTCGACAATATTTGGCTGATTATTATATTGATGAAAAATTAATTGAGGAGATAAAGAGTTAAGAAATAGAGTAGTTTTAGCTAAAGAAAAACGATAGTCTTTAATGGTATATTTATGGGTATCAATTAAATCATGATTAGTTTCCGCTAATAATAACCATGTATTGTTAATAAAATCATATACATTAGCAGAAGCAAAACCGCCAACATCAATATTAGCAAATTTAACAGCTTGGGAAATAGTCAAGATAATTTCTGCATTGTTTAAACCAAGATTAAATTTTTGATTAACTTCTGTTAAACGTTGTTGCAACTGATGAGGAATACTTTTTTCTCCAGTAATAATTTTCCGAAAAGGAATAGTTAATTCAATCATCGTCACAATACGAGTAATGATAGATAAAGGTAAAAAAGATTCTAAGATTTTAGCGGCAATTAAAGCGCTTAAAAATTCGTTTTGATTTAATGATGATAATTTATTTCCTAAATGTAAATCAAAAATTCTTAAAACAATTTCTGCACAATTATCTTGATAATCTAAATTAGATTTAATAAATAAAACTCCTTCTTTCTCAATAATAAAAGGGTTTAAATAAGGAGTTAAATGAAAGGAAATTTTATTATCTATTTGTAAATAAACTAAATCATGGAATAATGCCGCTAAAGTTATTAAAGAATCTCCAGTTTTTGATACCATTAATATATGTTCAAAAGAGTGAAAATATCTCCATTTACCCGTCATACTTTCTAAAATTAACTCCGAAATTTCACAGATTTTCTTATCTGTCACCAAAAAGCCTAATTCATTAATAGCAGTAGTAAGTATTTGACGACATTGATAAAAATAATCTGCTGAATTCATTAGTTTGAGTAATTCTTCCTTGAATAATTATGATGAAAATAAAATATTTCCTGGATTTTTATGTCCTAAAATTTATTTAATTCCATCTTAAGAAATATTATCTCATTATTCAAATAAAATATCTTCAAAACAACTTTCTCCCACTTCCCTAAGTTGCGAAGCTACTTTTGCATTATTATTGATTTGTCTTGTTAATTCCTTAAATTTCTCTGTACTGTAACGCTTTCTAAACTCTTTTATACTGCAATCACAAACACTTTTTGCTGCTTCCGCTGGTAATCCTTCTTTTTGCGATCGCACTAAACACTCTTGTTTATAATTACACCACACAGATGCTTGTTGTGGTTTTAAACCTTCTTTAGTTAAACCTTGAATACATTGTTGTGAATTGAAAGGTGATTGAGTAGATTGTGCGATAGTTTTTTCAGCTATAAAAAAAGGAGAAAAAGTAAGAAAAGAAAGACTGAATACTGTCAAAAATTTATGAGATTTAAACATACTTAATAACCTAAAAATAGTTAAGACACTTATATGACGATAAAAAGGGGAAAAAGTTCCAAAAGAAAGAGATAAATAAATTTATTATTGATTATTTGAGAGAAAATATTTAAGATTTATTTAAAAATAGCACCTTTAAGAATTAACTCTTGTTTTTTATCCTCTTCTAAACCTAAATTATTGCTAAAAATAGCACCTTTAACATTAGCATTACTAAAACTGGTATTTTGTAAATTAGTATTAGTTAAATTAGCATTAATTAAATTAGCACCGATTAAATTACTTAAGGCTAAACTAGAATTTTGTAAACTAGCACCTTCAAAATTTACACCTTCTAAATAAGCACCACTTAAGTCAGCACCATTAAGTTTAACATACTTTAAATTACCATCACTTAAATCAATATCCGTTAAATCTGCACCCCTTAAATTAGCGGTTTGAAAATTACCACTACTCAAAGATAATCCGCTTAAATTTACTCCCGTTAAATCTCCTCCAGCAAAATCTATCAAAGGATTTAAACCAGCCATTTGTGCTAATTCAGGGAAATTATTTTTCGTAGTTAGATAAATTGATTGAATAATTTTTCTTAATTCAAGAGCTTGTTTTTCAGTTAAATTATCTTGTTTTTGATGAGGTAAAGTTGATGTAAAATTAGCATCTTTAGAGCCAAAAATTGCTTGACTAATGTAAGGAGTTAATTGAGTATTTTCAATAAATTCTGCTAATTTACGTTCTAAAATACTATGTTTATTGGGAGTAATATCATGTCTCCATAATCCTTCAATATCTGTTAAAAATATATCAGATTTTTTTGCGACAATTTGAGCTTTTAATTGATAAGGATGAGCTTTAACTTTTAAAACTCCTAACTTAATTTTACTTAAATTACCTTGTAAAAATTTACCATCAGATAAATAATTAATATCCCAGATTAGTTGGGAGGAAAAAACATTATTAACCACAGTAATTATTGAAGAATTTATCTCAGCTTTTTCAATAAAGACTAAATTATTTAAAGTTAACAATAACTTACTAGATCTTAGCCCAAATTTAACTCTTCCGTCTAAAATTTCTTCCTGTTGCTGATTATGTTTAATATGAAGATATAATTCATATTGATGATCAATTTTAGGAATAAATTGTAATTCCATTAATAAACAATCTGGACATTGATTATGAGATTCTAATAATTGCATAAAATATATAGTGTTAATAAAATATAAACAAATTTGATCATGAGTGATGAAATATCTTTAAACAGAATATCATCTTGAGTTATGATACTGAAGACTATCTAAAACAATTGTTTACTCAACGCAACAAAAAAAGCGCTAATGACTGCTACACCTTGGACAAGAAGACATATTATTTCCTTAGAAGACTTTAGCCTAGATGAATATAATGCCGTTTTAACCACCACTTCAAGTTTCAAAGATGTTTTGCAAAGTCGCACAAAAAAAGTCCCAGCATTACAAGGGCAAGTTGTAGCCACTATGTTTTTTGAACCTTCCACCCGTACTCGTAGTAGTTTTGAACTAGCAGCTAAAAGACTTTCCGCCGATATTCTCAATTTTGCCCCTAGTAGTTCTTCTTTAACTAAAGGTGAGACAATATTAGATACAGCAAAAACTTATCTAGCCATGGGGGCGAATATAATGGTAATTCGTCATAGTCAATCAGGAGTACCGTTAAATATTGCCCAAGAAATGGATAAGTTACAATCAGGAGTGAGTATTTTCAATGCTGGTGACGGTTTACATCAACACCCTTCTCAAGGTTTACTAGATTTATTCACCATCTGCTCTTTATTAGACCACAAAAATCCCCAAATGTCGTTACTTAAAGGCAAAAAAATCGCCATTGTAGGAGATATTTTACATTCTCGTGTTGCTCGTTCTAATATTAACAGTTTACTAGCCGGAGGCGCTCAATTACATTTAGCCGCACCACCGACACTTTTACCCACTTTATTCGCTGAGACTATCAATAATAACTATAAAGATCGTTTATTTTTACATTGGCAGTTAAAACCAGCCTTAGAAAATGCCGACTTTGTTATGACATTAAGACTACAAAAAGAACGCATGACAGATTATTTATTACCCAGTTTGCGAGAATATCATCAGTTATTTGGCATTACTCGTCAGACTTTACAATGGTGTAACCCTGATGTTAAAATATTGCATCCAGGGCCTGTTAATCGTGGTGTAGAAATTAGTTCTGATTTAATGGATGATCCCCAGTTTAGCTTAATTTGCGATCAAGTTACCAACGGTGTTGCTGTGCGTATGGCTTTATTGTATTTAATTGGTAATTCTTCTAATTAGGGTTTACACTGGGGAAATCAACTGAGTTTTTAATTTATCAGTATTTCTCCTAACTCCTAACTTCTAACTCCTAACTCCTAACTCCTAACTCCTAACTCCTAACTCCTAACTCCTAACTCCTAACTCCTAACTCCTAACTCCTAACTCCTAACTCCTAATAATTTTACTTATTTATACTAGAGACTTCACTAACACGACGGATATTTAAAATATCACTCATATTTTTAATTTGGTTAATTACATAACGAAATTGGGTAGCATTTTGTACGTCAATAGTTAAAGAAATTAATGCGGGTTTACCAAAATCAGTTTTCACACCAGCATTACTTACGTTAATATTTTGATCAGTTAATCTTCCCAAAATGTCTCTTAAAATACCAACACGATCCAGTGCTTCAATTACTATATCCACAGGATAAGTGGAATTACGACTTTTACTATCACCAGAATTCCAACTAACAGGAATTAAACGCTCACCCGGTATAGTACTTAGATTAGGGCAATCTAAATGATGAATAGAAATACCACGAATATTTGTCACCACTCCAATAATATTTTCTCCGGGTAATGGGCGACAACATCCAGCAATATGATACATTAATCCTTCGATACCACAAATAGGATATTTATTCCCGTTAATTTCTTTATAAGTTTTGGTGACAGTAGTCGCTAAAGGAGTTTCTCCTAATGGTTGAGTTTTAACTTCAGGTTGTTGTTGTTTATTTTCTTCTCGCAAACGACTGATAACCTGCATACAAGTTATTTCTCCGTAACCTAAGGAAGCTAACAAGTCATCTACCTTGACAAAATTGCATTTTTGTGCTACTTTTTGCATGGTATCAGATTTTAACAAAGATTCTAAGCCATTTTTACCTAATTCTTTTTCTAATAATTCTCTACCTCTAGCGATATTTTCATCCCGATGAGATCTCTTATACCATTGACGAATACGATTTTTTGCGCTAGGGGTAACGGCATAATTTAACCAATCAAGACTAGGATGACTATTATTGCTAGTAATAATTTCCACTATATCCCCATTTTGGATAGATTGATCAAGAGGACACCATTTACTATTAATTCTCGCACCTTTCATGCGATTACCGACTTCACTATGAATGCGATAAGCAAAATCTACCACCGTTGCGCCTCTTGTCAAGGGGATAACTTCTCCTTTGGGGGTAAAAGCATAAACATCATCATCAAATAAATTTTCCTTGAGATTATCTACATATTCCTGTGCATCTTTTAAGTCTTTTTGCCAATCTAATAATTGTCGTAACCATGTAAATTTTTCCTCATCACTAGATAAATGAGTGTTATTAGAGTTTCCAGCTTCCTTATATTTCCAATGGGCGGCGATACCATATTCGGCGATATTGTGCATTTCAAGAGTCCGAATTTGTATTTCTAACGGTCTTCCATTAGAATTGACTACAGTAGTATGTAAAGATTGATATAAATTAGGCTTGGGTAAACCGATATAATCTTTAAATCTTCTTGGTATTGGACGAAAAGCATCATGAACTACAGCCAAGGCACGATAACACTCATCATTAGTATTAACAATAATTCTGACACCTGCCATGTCATAAATTTGATCAAACTCCTTGTGTTGAAGTTCCATTTTATGATATATTCCATACAGATGTTTAGGACGACCTTTTACTTCTATAGGATTAATACCTAAACTATTCAAACGATGATTAACAATAGCGATGACATTTTCAATTCTCCCCTCTCTATCTTTTCTTCTCTCAGATACTAAATTTTTGATGTTATTATAAGCGATAGGATTGAGATATTTAAAAGATAAATCCTCCAATTCCCATTTAAAATGCCAAATTCCGAGACGATTAGCTAAAGGTGCAAAAATTTCCTTTGTTTCTTCGGCGATTAATCTTTGTTTTTCTGGAGGTAAAAACTCCAAAGTGCGCATATTATGTAATCTATCGGCTAATTTTACCACAATCACTCGAATATCTTGAGCCATAGCCACAAACATTCGACGAAAATTCTCTGCTTGTCTTTCTTTTTTGCTAGAAAAATTATATTTAGAAAGTTTTGTTACTGCTTCTACTAACTGACGTACGTTTGCACCAAAAAGAGTTTCAATTTCCTCACAAGTAATCTCAGTATCTTCTACTACATCATGAAGAAAACCCGCCGCAATCATTTCACTATCTCCGCCCAAGTCTCGTAATAACTCCGCAACGGCTACAGGATGGGCGATATAAGGCTCTCCTGATTTACGATATTGTCCTTCATGCAAAGAATAAGCAAAGTTGAATGCTCTACAGATTAAGCTATTATGAGGATCATTTTGGTCTCCTGTGAGACAATTATTTAACCAATTTGGAATATGTAGTTTTTTGACTGGTTTGGTTTCAGAAATTAAAGTTGTGGTATTCATAATCTTGCGATAAAAAAATGGCTAAATTTGATATTATTTAGTTATAATCTTGAACGATTACGATCAAGTAAAAAATTTCAGAAATAAAAATCATTCCCTCAAGGAAACCTTAAACTTATTATTTCCATTGATATGAGAATCACCCCCACTGTGATGTTTTCTTTCTTTTACTATCACGGTAAAGGCTTTGATATTAGTAATTCAATTTCTTAAATTTTAACTCAATTTAGCCAAAATGTTATCAAAATCACATCAACAAGAATTGTTAGGTTGGTTAGAATTACTTAAAAGTTTAAACCTGTTGTTATGTGCTGATACAAATAATTTTACTCTTATTCAAAATAAATGGTATCAAATACAAGACTATTTGCAAATCAAAATAATGACTCTTAATAGTGACTATTTAGACATAAGTCAACAATCCTTATTTCAATCTTGGCAAACAGAAACCTATCGTTATATACGGCTTTTAAAAACAGATTTTTTATTCTATCAATCAGCAAAACAAATCACTACCAAAGAAAGTCGATTTTTAGTTATTCAACAACGTTTAAATGAAGCCATAAATTTAACCGATAATTATTTATTAGCTGTCTTAGATTAATAATTATTTTTTGTATAAAATTAAAGCCTAATTTAATTTAAAGTTGATATAAATTTTTTCTTTTATTTTAGTTATATCAAAATTATATTGATAAGTTTCAAGGGCATTTTTATCTAAATCATTAGCCCAAATAATATCATAATTTGCTCTTTCAAATCCTAAATCTAAACCACCACATCCACAGAATAAAGAAATTACTTTCATTTTATTTAGTATTCCTCAATACTATTATGTAATAAAGAATAATCTTTCAGATAATTCACTAGATTAACTTAATTGTAAAACGAAAAACGCTAATTATAGTATGTCGATTTATAGTTAGCATTTATCTAAACTGATATTTGGGATTTCTAAAGTCAAGCTAATTGTGAAAGAAAAAATATTAGTTAAATTCGGAAATAAAGTCAGAGAATTAAGATTAAAACAAAATATTTCACAGGAAAAATTAGCAGAAAAAGCTAACGTTCATCGAACATATATAGGGATGATTGAAAGAGCTGAAAAAAATATTACATTGATTAATATTGAGAAAATAGCGAAGGCTTTAGAAGTGAATATATATGATTTATTTACTGACTAAAAATAATGCAATCTTACTTAAATTTAATTACTATTAATGATAATAAAAATTTGATAAAAGAATTATTGTTAGAATTAGTTTTACAACCGAGAATTAATGCTTTAAAATGGTCAAAAATTACTCATCAAACACCGAATATTAAAATTGGTTATCCGGGGCTTTTAACAGTTAACAAAAAGTTACTTAAATCTTCTTAAACTTACTCATTTTTTGAGCTAGACTAGAACAATGAGTAAACTATCTATTTCTGAAGCCGCAAAACTAAAAGGTGTTAGTACATCTACACTGAGAAGGT
>NZ_JBGSUU010000129.1:0-6741 GCF_041753295.1 Geminocystis sp. | reverse complement strand
GACTGGATCTATTTTTTGACACCAGCGATTAAAACATGGTGGCATTGATGAAGATGTTGTTTCTTTCATTTTGACCTAAAAACGTTATAATACAAAAATTATAACCTAATTTCTTTTATCGTTTTGTTTAAGTACCGTTAGGTGGTATTGGAGTTTATCATACCATCGGTGGCATTGGTGTTGGCATCGGTGGCGCAAGTTTTGGGGTTGGCATGGCGGGAATGGCTATTTCAGGTGGTATCATCGGTTTAGGCATTTATGGTTTAGCAAAAATGTTTTTAGAATTGGAAACATCAGAAACTTTTGTCGAAACTTACACAAGAGTAGAGGGAAAAGTGTCTGATTTAGAGGCTTATAATGAAGCGATGGCAGAATTAGATCCTGTTTTGGCAAAAATACAATGGGAAGCTAAATGGAGAGAAATTGAGATTGATGAAGAATTAAAACAATTAAAATCTCAGGTAAAAATTGACTATCAAGAAATAGAAAAGAAGAGAAAAGTTAAGGAAAAATATAATAACTTAAAACAAGCTAAAGACTAATTATATATTGCTTTAAGGCTTAATTATCCTAGTACTAAAAAATTAAAAATGTTAGAAAACATAGAAGAAATAGAAGCAGAAATTAAAAAGTTAAAAAATAGATATTATTTTTTGTCATTAATCTAATTTAAAATACTTTTGCCCCCAAAGTTGGGGGATTATCATAATTTTAATTACTCAATTTCGATGGAAGTAGGTTGACTATCGTTACTACCGCCACCAAAATTATTACTATTAGATTTATCAACGGGTTGACGATATTGGGTATAAAGTCTATCTCGCCACTCAAAGAAAAACTCATAGTTGCTATTATCAGCTAATCCGGGGATACCTTTACCTTCTAAATCAATAGGCAAATCAAAGTAAGTAACAGGAGGAAATTTAATGATAGTAGTTAAAGCGGCTACAGTTAAATCCGCTAAAGTAGGTGTGTCACCCACTAAATAAGGTTGATTTTGCAAAATTAAAGTTAAAGCATCTAAATCTTGTTTTAAACCTTTTTCTGCCGTTTTGAGAATATCAGTGCCGAAGCCGAAAGTTAAACCTACACCAATAGCATTAAAGATTTCTGAGGGAAAAGCGCTCACAAAAGTTTTGAGAATATCAGGGGTATTTTTAGGTAAAAAAGAAGTACGGAAATTAGGATAATGATTTAAAGCACCAATAAAAGCCTTACGCCCTTTATATCCTAAACATTCGTCTGCCCATCCTTCCATTAATAAACATTGCCCTCTAAGGAGAGAATCCGCTGGGATTAAAGGTTTTTCTGGATATTTTTGATCTAAATATAAAGCGATTTCGGTAGAATCAGCAATGACAGTATCACCATCTTTGAGAATAGGAACTTGTCTTTGTCCAGAAAGTTTAAATACTTCTAACTGTCCAATACCGGGGGTAACTTCAATTTTTTTATATTCTAATCCTTTAAAATCGAGAATTAACCTAACTTTTTCGGAAAACTGGGACAATTCAAATTGATATAGTTCTAACATCAACTTACCTCAATCGTTATAAAACTTAACAATTATACTTTAGCCTGTTTTTGAATGTTATTACAGAAAAAATTATCGAGTTAAGTAAGAAATACCGACTAAAAAGCCTAATAAACCAAAGGTTGTCAAGAAAAAATGTTTTAAAGAAACTCCTCTTTTTTTTACCATATTACGCATTGCTAACTTAACGTAACTATCTTGAGGTTGTGTAGATTCTTGTGAATTAGGATTAGGAGATTCAGGAGTAGAGTTAGTCATAAAGTTAGTTTTGAAAGTGACACTAACTAATATGATACCTTAATGGTATGGGAGATAGGAGATAGGAGATAGGAGTTGGTAATGTACTCCCTTTGCCCCTTGCCCCTTGCCCTTTGCCCAACCTTCACCAGTTAATGGAAATAGGGTGCAAGATCTGAGTATAACGGTATTTTGCCCCCAAATATGGGGGATTAAAAATAAAGAGGAAGGAAGGAGAAAATATTATTCAGCAGTAGCTAATTCAGTGCCATTATCATGGGTAGTGCTACTACGGCGACGACGAGAAGTTAAAGTATTAAACAACATTTTACCAATCGCCATGATTAAGTTACCTTCTAACTCTTGAAACATTTTCATGTTCATTCCGAAAGCATCATTTGCTTCTTGTACAATTTTGTCTGCGGTTTCTTGGTTAACAGGTAAATCATTTAACGCCTGACGATACATAGTTTTAAACGCTTTTTCATCGCTGATGGTTTCAAATTCATAAAAAGCAGTGCCTTCACCGTCTAAATTCATCGCTTTTTGAGCAATATTTTTCAAGATTTGTCCTCCTGAAAGATCACCTAAGTAACGAGTATAGGAGTGTGCCGCAAATAATTCAGGCTCATTTTTCGCAATTTCATGAATACGATCTACATATACTTGTCCGTTAGGAGTAATCTCAATTTCGTTTTTCCAGTTAGCACCATAAAAAAATTGAAGATCTTTTGCTAAACTAGGTTGGCGATTTAATTCAGGAAAGTAAATTTTACTAACTAAAGGATGATCTTTTAAACCCTCCATTTCTTCTTCCATTGCGCCGTAAACAAAATAAAGATTTGCTGCTAATTTACGATAAGAATTTTTCTCAACAACTCCTTTCAGGAAGCATTTAATAAAACCCATATTTTCTGCCATAGAATGGGATTTCTTTGTACCTTCTTTCAACATTGTGGCTAAATTAACGCTCATTCTTCTTACTATCCTTACTTTCTAAGATTTTAATTATAAAAATTTACAAAACATTTTTTATTGCTAGTTTTTTACATTAAACTGAATCAATGTCATTTTACATTAAGATTTTTTACAGTTTCATATTCTGTTAAAATACAATTACATATCAAAAAAACTGGGTTAACCGTTGTAGAGAATTTTGCTCCCCTAATCCTCCAATTTTTCGGAAATTAACTTATTATTTTCTTACGACTCAAATAGAATTGCTATTTGATTACCAATAATCTTTAGATTTATCATTACTTCCCCAGTCGTCGCTTTCATCAAAATAAATTTCGTTACTTTCCTCTATTTGTTCATTAAAATTATTATCTAAAGTATCTTTGATGGGTTCAATTACTTTAGTAATCGCATCTTGTCCAATTTCTACCACCATTTGTGCATTTACTGCCGCCGTTGCTAACATATCTACCACAGGTAAAGGTGTACAAGCAATCACTCCTGCACCAATCCACTGATAACGCACAATAATTTTATCCGCTTTTTTTACATATTTACTACATAATTTTGTTGTACATCCAGACAAAAATTAACATCTTGAAATATTACTTTATGTTTGTCTTCTTGTAAAATTGCTACATTAACAAATATATTCATTTTCCCCAACAAAATTTATATGGAATGCAACCACAAATATTTATACAAAGATTTACTTGATGAGTATTATCGCTGTTTAGAAACTATTGATAGTAACTACAATGCACTAAATATTGCTAGTCATGAATTATCTAAGTATCAAGAAAAACTGCAAGAAGGTAAGCAATTAGTTAAATCCTTTGGTTTTAATATCCCACATATTAATAATGAAGAAAGAATAACCCAACCCCAAACAACTTCTTCAAAGTTGAATAAACAATATGAACAATATAAACAGCATCATCTTTTAGAATTAGAAATTTTATATGGTGTTCCTAGTTTTAATTTTGACTTAGAAGAAATAAATATATCAAAAATGATGGAATTAATCAAATCCATTTTGCCTATAGAACTTTGTCGTGTTCATAAATTACTGCCGTTACGAAAATTGGAGAATCAACCCCCGATATTAGTTATTGCCATGGTAAATCCTGATAATTTAGAAGCTTTAGACGAGGTGAGAAAAATATTATATTCCAAGAACTTAGGATTGCAAAGAATGGTAATCACCGATGAAGATTATAATCAATTATTATCTGAGTATCTTGAAACTGGTGACGTTAGGCATAGGCAAAAAGCAAAAACCAAGAAGCAAGAAGAGTTTTTGAAACATTCAAATTATGATCTTATCCAACATATTTTGGTTTCTGTCAAGCAAACTTTTGAGATAATTCAGCAAAATGAAAAACTTATAGAAGATTTAAGAAAAGATATTAATTCCCATGAAAACAGCAACTCCTCTTTATTAAATAAGTTAGAACAACTAGCAAATGAAAAGCTAGCATGGGTAATTACAAATACTATTATTGTCATTATTATTCTTTCTTTGTGGTTAGCCCCCGGTAGTGGGTGGATTTATTTTTTTCTTGTAGTATCTATTTTCGTAGGTACTGTTTTCTTTGTTAACATAATAGGTAAATTAGTCGATGTAAAAAAAGAAAGAGAAAAATTAGAAAAGGAAACTTTAGATAATGAATCTCAGATTCGTAAGTTATTAACAAAAGTCGATCAGACTAAAACTGATATTAAACAAGATGAAAACAAAATCTTAAAGTTACTCTCAGAAATTATTCAGAATTATAAGTTAGCTGATCAAACATACAACGAACAAGTACAACAATTCGAGCAGGTATGGAAGGAACAACTACCAAAGATTAAGGGAATCATGGCTAGGATTGAAACTTCAGAATCCCCAGAAGTTCCTCCTCGTTTGTTAACTCTTAATTGGGATGATCCTTTATGGATTCCCTCAGAAAATGATCCTACCCATTGGCAACCTCAAACCAGTGGTTTAGCCCCAGATATTGTGCGTATTGGAGAGTTTGAGCTAAAGTATAGTGATAAATTCGCTAAATTTCCCGCCTTTTTTCCCATTCGAGATTTCTCTCAGGAATTAAGCGGTTATAAGTCTGGACACATCGCCTTTTATTCTGAAGATACTAACTACCGCCAAACTGCTCTTTTAGCCTTACAATCCATTGCTTTTAGGATAATTAGTAGCTTTCCTGTAAGAAAATTCAAGGGCATATTTATCGATCCCATCAGTATGGGTAATACTTTCCCTTTTAGCAATTTGCATAATTTTATTACTGATCAAAAAACCTACACTCGTGGAGATGACATTAGGGAACAATTACGGGGTTTGACAGAACATATTGAACAAGTCATTCAAAATTATTTAAGTAGTAATTATGCAACTATAGAAGATTATAATTTCGATGCAGGGGCGATCGCCCCTGCATCGTTATCTTTTTATTGCCGACTTTCCCACAGGTTTTGATCAACGCTCTTTAGAAGATTTAAAAAGTATTCTTCTTAATGGTCCGAAAGCAGGAGTATATGTAATTCTCCATATTGATAATACTTTAGAAAAACCGAGAAATTTTGATTTTCAAGTTTTTAATGATTTTTGTTCAATCATTTCCCTAGATCAATATACTCCTTGTGAAGTCAGAATACCCAATCTTTACTTAAAAGCTACTTTAGATAAACCTCCAGCTAATGAGCATTTTAATCCAATGGCAGAAGCTATAAATAACGCCATCAGAAACGTTAGGGTGGACACGATCGCCTTTTCCAACCTCTATCCACAAATAGATTGGTCTGGTGACAGTCGTAAAGAAATTAGAGCGCCTATTGGTTTAATGGGTGCAAGGGATAAACTAGAATTTTGGTTAGGGGAAAATCAAGATAGTCAAATAGTTAGTCATGGTTTATTGGCAGGGGCGACAGGCTCAGGTAAAAGTTTTACCCTTCATGCTAGTGTCATTAGTCTAGCTATGCAGTATTCTCCCGATGAATTAGAACTATACCTATTAGATTTTAAAGAAGGGGTAGAATTTCAGATTTATGTAGATCATGAAAAGGGCAAAAAAGGCAATGGTATTGAGAGCTTAAACGACAATGAAGAATTAAACGAAAGCAATGCTTTACCCCATGCTAAAGTTATTTCTATTGAGAGCGATCGAGAGTTTGGCTTGAGCGTTTTAGAATATGTCAATCAACAGATTGAAGAACGGGGTAATCTCTTTAGAACAAAAGGCAACATAAGTAAATTACAAGATTATAGAGATGTCACTGGGGAAAATTTACCTCGTATTTTAGTGGTAATCGATGAATTTCAGTGTATGTTTGAAGAAAATGATAATATTACCAACCGTCTTAATTTAGTCATTGACAATATTACTCGCCAAGGACGTGCTTTTGGTATTCATCTGTTACTAGCTTCTCAAAATCCAAGGGCTTCTAATATGAGAAGAGCTATTTATACCCAGATTAATTTACGCATGGTGCTACAAATGGATCAAAATACGGCATCTTCTGTCTTAGCGGAAGGTAATACCGATGCCATTGATTTATTAGATAAACCGGGTAAACTGATTTATAACAAAAATTTCGGTCAGAAAAATTTTAATGAAATTGGTCAAGTTGCCGATATATCAGCACAAGAAAGATATAATGCGTTAACTCATATTCAGAATGTGGCACAACAAAGACAATATAAGCGTTCTCAACCGCTAGTATTATTTTATGGTTCAAAACCCACAAAATTACAGGATAATCGCCAATTACTGCAATTAATGAAAATGAATGAATGGTTATCTTTAAAAGACTTGAATAAACAAGTTATTAAAGAACCTGATTGGATTGTGCAGGAAAGTCCGAGCGTATTTTGGTTAGCGGTACTTAAACAAAACGATAAAAGAAATTAGGTTATAATTTTTGTATTATAACGTTTTTAGGTCAAAATGAAAGAAACAACATCTTCATCAATGCCACCATGTTTTAATCGCTGGTGTCAAAAAATAGATCCAGTC
>NZ_JBGSUU010000128.1:0-32278 GCF_041753295.1 Geminocystis sp. | reverse complement strand
ATAGAAGGGGTTAACAGTTCCGACAAATGTGAAAAAATGGCATCATTTTCCATCAAAGGATGATGTTTTTTTTGTGCGTGATCTCGGTTAATTTTCTTAGTCATCCGTGGTTGGGAAAAAGGGAATACTCTCAAATATTAACATTTATAAGGCTTTCAGCTATTTGTTAATTTTTATTACTATTATCTTGACTTTTTGTTGATTTATTTAACTTCTAACGAATGGTATGAGATTGATCTTGTTGTTCTTGAGATACTGCTCTTATATCTTCAAAAGCTAAATTTAAAGTAACTTGACTGAAAGAATCTTTTATAGAATGATCCTTAGGGGTATGATGAAGAGTCGCAATGGCTGTAATCATTATGGTATCTTATAGATGTTAAAATAAGTATTTTATAACAAGAGAAATTAACCCCAAATTTTCACAACTTTACTAGAGTTTTTCTTTGAAAAAATGGGTTTTAAGTAATTAAAATTTTAGAAGAACGAAATCAAACCTAATAGTTTTATTTTTTCCTCTTATTCGTCCTATTCTTATTATGATTTATCTGGTTAATTTTGATAAGTGTTTTTTGATTAAATCCTTTATACTACTTTGTCCCTCATTAAAAAACCTATATCCCTGTTTTGTCAATATTCCCAGTCAATTAAGAAAAATCCTTGACATCTTTGCTACTAAACTGCGATAATAATAGTTTGTGTGAAGTTTAGCTCTATTAAACACTTGGCTAACGTTATCGTGATCGGAGCCCAATGGGGCGATGAAGGAAAAGGAAAAATAACAGATTTACTCAGTAAATCAGCGGATGTGGTGGTTCGCTCTCAAGGGGGAGTGAATGCCGGGCATACTGTGGTTGTGAAAGACCAAACCTTTAAATTACATCTAATTCCGTCAGGGATTTTGTACCCTGATACTGAATGTATAATCGGTTCTGGTACTGTGATAGATCCTCAAGAATTGTTGGAAGAAATTGACCAGCTTACCGCTTTCAATGTTTCCACAGATAATTTATTTATCTCGCAAACTGCCCATGTCACGATGCCCTATCATCGTATTTTAGATCAAGCGGCAGAAGAAAAGCGTGGTAAATATAAAATCGGCACGACAGGAAGAGGCATAGGACCTACTTATTCCGATAAAGCTGAAAGAATCGGCATTAGAATGCTTGATTTAATCAACTGCGATCGCCATCCAGACAAATTAGAATGGACTATTAACTATAAAAATGCAGTATTAGAAAAACTTTATGATTTACCTCCTTTGAATGCGAAAGAGGTGGTACAAGAGTATATGATCTATGCTGATCGTTTACGTCCTTTCGTGATTGATAGTTCTTTAAGAATAGATCAAGCCGTCAGAAACAAGAAAAATATCTTGTTTGAAGGGGCACAGGGAACACTTTTAGATTTAGATCATGGTACATATCCCTATGTTACTTCATCTAATCCTATTGCTGGTGGAGCTTGTGTTGGTGCTGGGGTTGGACCTACCATTATTGATCGTATTATTGGAGTAGCAAAGGCTTACACTACACGAGTAGGAGAAGGTCCTTTCCCAACGGAATTAGAAGATGAAATTGGGATGCTATTAGGCGATCGAGGTGCTGAATTTGGTACTACCACAGGTCGTCGTCGTCGTTGTGGATGGTTTGATGGGGTAATAGGTAGATATGCTGCAAGAATAAATGGTTTAGACTGTCTAGCCATCACAAAATTAGATGTGTTAGATGAGTTAGCGGAAATCAAAGTATGTGTTGCTTACGAAATAGATGGAGAAATCTGTCGAGAATTTCCAACCCATGCCATGAAATTTGCTAATTGTAAGCCTGTATATGAGACTTTATCAGGATGGCAGGAATCCACCAGTCATTGTCGCACTTTAGAAGAATTACCGCAAAAAGCATTGGACTATTTAAAATTCTTAGCTGAATTAATGGAATTACCCATTGCGATTGTTTCTTTAGGTGCGAGTAGAGATCAAACTATTATCGTAGAAGATCCCATTCATGGACCAAAAAGAGCTTTATTATATGCTAACGGAAACCCCGTTCAGTCTTAACTAAGCCCCTTGTATAAGCATAATTGTAATAATAGTTAATATAATATAATTTCTTTTTGGAAATATCAATAACATTTAAAGTTATAACGAAATCAAATAAGTAAAATGCAAGTAACATTAGAATGTCAGACTAGACCTGACGGTAGTAAGCCTAGAGCATTACGCCGAGAAGGTTTTATTCCTGCTAATTTGTATGGTCATAGTGGTGATCAAGCAGTATCTTTAGTTTTAACCCAAAAAGGAGCGATTAGTTTATTAAAGAATGCTTCTGTTAATAATACTCTCGTTGATTTAACTATTTCTAATCTTAATTGGAATGGTAAGGTTTTAATTAGAGAAGTACAAACTCATCCTTGGAAACGTAATTTACATCATATTAGCTTTTTCTGTCCTTCAGGAAATAATGATGTAGTAGTTGTTGTACCTTTAAAAATAGTAGGAAACTCTATCGGTATGGCTCAAGGTGGTATTATGGAGCAAATGGTAACGGAAGTTAAAGTTCGTTGTTTGCCTGATAATATTCCTCAATATTTAGAAATGGATATTACTCATATTGATATTGGTAAAACTTTTTGTGTGGCGGATTTAGTACTTTCTGAAGGGATAAAAGTATTAGATGATCCTCATAAGAATATTATTGGTATTGTTGCACCTCGTAAAAAAGGTTAGATTAATCAATAATTAAAGTTTTTCTTTGTTGAGGGAGTTAAAATAACTCTTAATAAAGTTAATCAAAAAAAGCCGTTTACTGAGATTATAAAAGTAGGCGGTTTTTTTTATATGTAATCAACTAATGTTATGAATAATTTTCCTGACAATCATAATGGGGATAACTACTTAGAAAATGCACAAGAAACAGAGGAAATCAAAAAAATATCTCCTCAAAAAAAGCGTGAATTTCAAAAATTATTTATCTTTCTGTTAACTTTTGGTTTAATAATCGGTGTGATAGTTTCGGTTATTTTGATTAAAGTAATGACAAAATTCGGCTTAACAGATAAAACTCCTCAAATTGAACAACTTAGACAATAAAAGAGAATATTTTTGAGTAATAAACTCTATGATATTTCAAGAATTTTGATCAATTATTCACAGTTAAGTTGCGAATCAAGGCGAAATCCTAGTACAATTGAGAGTTGCTGAGTAAATTAAATATTTATTAATAAATAGGAGATAAATTATTATGGCTCGTGTATGTCAATTAACAGGAAAAAGAGCAAATAACGGTTTTGCAGTTTCTCACTCTCACCGTCGTACTAAAAAGTTACAACAAGCTAATTTACAAGATAAAAGAATTTGGTGGGCAGAAAGTAACTGTTTTGTTAAATTACGTTTGAGTACTAAAGCACTTAAAACCTTAGATACAAGAGGTTTAAATGCTATGGCAAAAGAGGCAGGAATTGACTTAAACAAATATAGATACGAAAGCTAATTTTTTGATAATATTAGGAGTTGAAAACTAGCAGTTGATTTTGAACAGTTATATAGAATCTCTATCCACACTACCAAAAAATACTGGTTCAACTCTTAAACATACAATATTGGCAGGACGTACTACCATATATTCTCCCTGAATGTTTTTAATAGGAACATTAATGAAATCTTTAGAATCTGCTTTGGGTACTAACTCTCCACTGTACCACTTTTGAAAATCTTGAATAGTAGGGAAACGGACTTCTTCTCGATGACCGTTACTGATTAATATGTGTACAATATATTCATCTGGTTTTCTAGCCATTAATGATAATCCTTAGAATAAACTGAATTGCTGTTCATTATTTTTGCATAAAAACAACAAATACTTTCACATAATTAGAAAGTGCACAAAAAGTATAAGTTATGAGTTATGAGATGGGAGATAGTAACTATTAAGAATATCTCAAAAATTTAATTAAAGATGAAAAATAGAGATAAAATAAACATCACCTATTTAATATTGCCATATCTATGAATAACCTAAATAAGAAAATTGGCTTTAAACAAAACTTAGATAAATTACTCTTTCTTTTTGCTACTTTATATTTAATGTTTGTAGTTGCTTGGTTTTGGAAACAGAAACAACAAGAAATTTCATCATTGCCAATTACTAATAATTCCACTCAAAAATCTAGTAATAATTACCCTCAAAATCAAGATATTAAAAATATTTCTCCTCCTCAAGATAATTTACCCCAAATAAATATACAAACAACAAAATTACCTTCTCCTCCTTTACCGATAACATCTTTAACCATACCACCGTTACCTGATAGTAACATCGCCAGTAATATTATTCCTCCTCCCCCTTCTCCCCTTCCCCTTCCGTCTCCTCCTACCCTTCAAGAAATTTCACCCACTCCCATTCCTCAACCTCCAAAACCAATTCAATCATCTTCTCCTTCTCCTTCTCCTTCTCCTTCTCCTCCTCCTCCTTCTATCTCCATACCACCACCTCCACCATTACCCTCTCCTCCAAAATTAACAAAAGTACCTGTTTTAAATACTTTAGATAAAACAAAGAAAAATAATTTACCAAATTTAGCTTCTATTACTACCGACATCAAAAAAGAGACTAACTATAATTACACTTTAATTGGTATTGTGGAATTAGGAGATACTGGAAGTATGGCTTTATTTAACATTAATAATGTCACGGAAAAAGTAGCCATTGGGGGAGAAATTGGCACAACAGGATGGGTATTAATGACGGTTAATGGTACACAAGCGGTAATTAGTCGTCAAAATCAGTCGGTTTATCTCAGGGTAGGCGAAACATTTTAACTATTATATTTAACTAATATTATGAGTTTATTTGAAGATTTAAGTAGTTTTTTAGAATCTCGTTTAGAAGAATTTTTGCAGAGTAATCCTAATCTAAATTTAATGATTATTTCTCAAGAATTAAAGACTCAAAAACAAGATAGTCTTTATTTAATTTCTCAACTAGAAAATGAGCAAAAAAAACTAGAAAATGAGATTTTAAATTTAGGAAAAGAGGTTCAAATATGGTATAGTCGCAAGGAAAAAGCCACCGTAGCGGGAAGACTAGATTTAGCAGCAGAAGCCGAAAAAAGACAGACTTTATTATTAACTCAAGGTAATTTACTTTGGGGCAAAATGGAAGAAGTGAAACAAAAAATTATTAATAGCAAAAAGTTATTAATTTCTATTGAAACAAAACAACAAGAAGTTGATTTAAAAATAGCACAACTTAAAGCCAATGAACAAAATAATTATCAAAATCAAACCGTTAATCAAAACTACTCAAATTATCATAATTCTGGGGATGATTTAGAAACTAAATTTCATCAATGGGAAATTGAACAAGAATTTCAAGAAATGAAGAAAAATTTACAGAAATAATGTTTTTACTAAAATAAACAAAAGCCTAATTATGAAGTATTTATCTATTCCAATGTCAATAATTATCTCTCTTTCTTCTACTAATATACTTAAGGCTGAAACTTTACCTAGTGCCGAAGAATTTGGTAATTTTTTTGGCAGTTATTTCTGTCAATCATTAACTGATTCAGCTATGAAAGATAAGGATAAAGTAATGGAAGAATTTTCTGAAGATTTAATTAATAAATATGGTGAACAAAATATTACAATGTTAACTGATAAATTAAGTAAATTAGGGGAAGATGATAGTTTAAATGAAGACTATAATATTAGTTTTATGAAAGCGATGTTAAATAAAGTTATCAATAATGATGTTTGTTTAAAAGGGTTTATGAAAGAAATGTTTGAAAAATAAAGTTTTAAGAAAATATATCTTAATTGATTTTTTTTGTTTTCAATTCTCTGATTGACTAATCACCAGATTTCAATGGTATTAAACCTGAAACTGGCTATTTGAAACCCAAAACCTGCTCTCATCGGATATTCAAAGCATCGAAGTGAAGTATTTTAAGGTTAGTTAACACCGAAAAAAAATCAGGATCAAATTCAGTACAATAATAAATAATTATCGGCACATCAAAAGTCGTAGTCACTATGAGTTATTGGAAAACAGGGCGTATTATTCAAAAAGGTAAATATGTTATTGAAAAAGTCTTAGGTGCTGGAGGTGCTGGTATTACTTATCGTGCCAAGGATGTTGAGACGGGGAATATTGTGGCTATTAAAACCTTAAATGCTACTATTCAAGCACAACAAAATTTTCCTAAACATCAAGAAAGATTTATTCAAGAGGCTTTTCGTCTAGCAAAATGCACTCACGCTCATGTTATTAGGGTTGATGATGTGTGTCAAGAAGGTAATCTGTGGTGTATGGTAATGGAATATATTGACGGTGGAAATTTAGAAACTTTAGTTAAACGTCAAGGTGGTTTTGCTGAAGTGGAAGCGATTCGCTATATTTATCAAGTGGGTAGTGCGTTGACTTATATTCATAAACAAGGAATTTTGCACCGAGATGTAAAACCAGCAAATATTATGCGTCGTCGTGAAAATAACGAAGCCGTTTTAATTGACTTTGGTTTAGCAAGAGACTTTATTGAAGATAAAACTCAAATTCATACTAACTCTCGCACGGAGGGTTTTGCACCATTAGAGCAATATTCTCGAAATGCCAAAAGAGGTGCTTATACGGATGTTTATGCCCTTGCAGCTACTTTGTATTATATCGTAACTTTACAGATTCCTTTTCCTGCTCAATTTCGTAATCAAGGTGTTAACTTAATTTCCCCTCAACAACATAATTCTACCATTAGCGATCGCACTAATTTAGCTATCCTCAAAGGAATGGAATTACATCCTGAAAATCGCCCTCAATCTATCGATGAATGGTTAAATATACTGACAGAAAATATCGAAATTATTTTATCTTCTTCTATTCCTGTTGTTTCTTCGGAAAATTCTTCCTCCCCAACAATACCTTCCTCTTCTACAACTTCTTCTCCGATAAAAAATACTCCTGCGACTAATTTACCTATTATGGCAGTGCCTCTTTTACCTACCACTCGAAAAGTCAGAAAAGTTAAAAATACTAAAAATAATTTACAAACTATAAATGATTACGATCCCCTTTCTCCTAGTCGATTTGAAAATAATCCCGTTAATGTTTTTAGGGAGAAGGAAAACACCTCTATTCCTGATGTAGATTCCATCGTTACGGAAATTATGGCTCAAAAAACTGTCATTAAACCAGAAAAAGAAGTTTTAGCCTCGGAAGTTGGTATAGATTATGGTCATTTAGAAGAATTATTAAGTAATCAAGAGTGGTATAAAGCCGATGAGCAAACCCATAAATTAATGCTCAAAGCTACTAATAAAGAAGATTCTGGCTGGATTGATCGCCATACTATGAGGATATTTCCTTGTCAAGATTTACAAACTATTGATCAACTCTGGGTAAAATACAGTAAAGGTAAATTTGGCTTTTCTATCCAAAAACGTATTTATCAAAGTTTGGGCGGTAAACGAGATTATGATAAAAAAGTTTGGGAGACTGTTGGCGATCGCCTAGGTTGGCGTATAAATGGAACATGGTTATTTCAAGATGTTTTGATGTACACAGTAAAAGCACCAGTAGGACATCTTCCCTCCGTGGCTATGTCTGGATTATTAGAAAAAGGAATTTATACTCTCATGTCTAGGATAATGGATTGTAATATTAATTAGGAGATAGGAGTTAGGAGTTAGGAGTAATTTTTGAAGTAAGGAGTAAGAAGTTAGAAGTTAAAAGTTAGAAGTTAGAAGTTAGAAGTAAGGAGTAAAGAGTAAGGAGTTAGAAGTAAGGAGAAATAAAGATTTTGATGTTGTTATATATACAATGATTATATTCATATTTAATAACAAACAATACTATGAGGTAAACCTACTTAAAATATTGCTCACACATACCAATGCTAACCCAACTACTAACGCCATCATCAAAATATTCTTTTTTCCAAATCGGGGCGTTATGTTTTAAAGTATCAATAGCATACTGACAAGCGGAAAATGCTTCTCCACGATGAGGACAACCCACGGCAACTAATACGCTAATATCTTTTATGGTGAGTTTACCAATACGATGATGAATAATGATACTGTTGGTATCAGGCCATTTTTCCATAATATCATCACTTATTTGTTGAAAAACTTTTATCGCCATTGGTTCATAAGCCTGATATTCTAAGTATTTAACAGGTTTTCCTTCCGTTTGATCTCTTACCGTACCACTCATTAAGACAATCGCACCATTAGAACCATTATCGGCTAATTGATAAACTTCCATAACAGAAAGAGGTGCAAAAGTAAGATGAAAATTAGTCAAACAAGTCATTTTTATTTTTTTTCCCAGCGCACTACATACCATTGTAAATAATTATTATCATCAGCGTTAAATTCACAATAATTATGGAGTAAATATTCTGCTTGTTTTTTTATAGTGTCAAATTTTGTTATATCTTGGGGTAAATCTGACTGAGTTGCCAAAAATGTTTCTAGTTTATGTAATAACTCCGATTCTGTCATTAATTCTTCGGGTTGGTTGGTTTCTAACACCACATAACCATCTTCTTGATACATAATTGAGTCAGTCATAAATAATTATAAATTAGGAAATTATCATTGTTTTTTATTTTGTCATAACTACTGTAATTCTATTTTTTTTCTTTTTTTAATTGCGTTTCTTTGCCATCAGAAATATCTATTGCTTTTTGCAAATTTGTATTATGTTCATGAATATTCTTCATACTTTCTGCTAATTTTTCTTTTAAGTCTTGTTTCTCAGGTTGTGTGACATTTTCTTGTTTATCTTGAGGGAATAATTCAACGATGATATTTTTTCCTGTTTGCCACCAATGAGGGAAATAAGGAAAAGCCACAGCAATTACAGTTATTGTCAGCAAACTTGAGATAATTACCTTAATATTTCTTTTTTCAAACTCTTGATGACGAATACGTTTAAATTCTTGATGTTGTTTTTTCTGCCATTGTTTTTTGACAATATCAATATTTTCTTGTTCTTTTTCTAAAGAATTATTCCATAATGAAGAAGAATTTTCTGGATTTTCTTCTATTGTTTCTTTCTTACTTATCCATTGTCTAAAATTGTTAGTCATAAGCTATTACTGTAAGAATTTAGATTGTCTTATCAAGATTATAACTTATATCTCAGCAAAAATAACTAAAATAAGTCTTAAAATTTCTATTGTATTTCAGTATAAATACTTAAAAATTGACAAAGAATGATCAACCATGAACAATGATTAGTTATTATTATTTACACTATTTATGATGAGTAAAAATCTTTTAGTTACGGGTGGTGCTGGTTTTATCGGCTCAAATTTTGTTAATTATTGGCATGAAAATTATCCCCAAGATAAAATTGTTGTTTTAGATGCTCTTACCTATGCAGGAAATCGTCAAAATTTAGTTAACCTCGAAAATAGCCCTAATTTTTTATTTATTCACGGTGATATTTGCGATGGCAAATTAGTCGATAATTTATTAGAGAAAGAGAAAATCACTACTATTGCCCATTTTGCCGCAGAATCTCATGTTGATCGTTCAATTTTAAACCCTTTAGGTTTTATTCAAACCAATGTAATCGGCACATTTACCTTACTTGAGAGTTTTCGTCGATATTGGGAAAAACACAATAAACCCTCGGAATATCGTTTTCTCCATGTCTCTACAGACGAAGTTTATGGTAGTTTAGAAGCTGAGGATTCAGCCTTCACAGAAAATACACCTTATGCACCTAATAGCCCTTATTCAGCGTCAAAAGCAGGAAGTGATCACCTTGCCAGAGCTTATTATCATACCTATAATTTACCCACAATAATCACTAATTGCTCGAATAATTACGGTGCTTATCATTTCCCCGAAAAACTTATCCCTTTAATGGTGATTAACATTCTTTTAGGTAAACCATTACCCGTTTATGGCGATGGGCAAAATATCCGTGATTGGTTATATGTAAGAGATCATTGCAGTGCTTTAGATGTAGTTTTAAGTAAAGGTAAACAAGGGGAAACTTATAATATTGGTGGTAATAACGAAGTGAAAAATATTGATTTAGTGCAGTTAATTTGTCAAATTATGGATGACATTGCCCCGAATTTACCCGTTAAACCTTCTAATCAGTTAATAACTTATGTGAAAGATAGAGCAGGACATGATCGCCGTTATGCCATTGATAGCAGTAAACTACAAAAAGAATTAGGATGGAAACCAGAAGCCACCGTAGAGTCTGGTTTAAGAACTACCTTACAATGGTATGTTGATAATCAACAATGGTGGCAACCACTTTTATCCGCCGATTATCAAAAATATTATCAGGAAGTTTATAGCATCAAAAATTAACAGTTAAAATCTTTTTTCACTATGACTATAACGAATTAAAACATAACTAATAGCCAGACAAATAATTGCAACTCCTAGCGCAATTAAATCTATTTTTTGATATTTACTAGGATCAAAAATGATAATTTTTCTGGCTACGGCAATTAATGCAGTAGTTAAAACTAATTCTAATTGTACAATATGTTTTCTCAGGTAAACGGTTATATTTTCTAGTAATTCAAGGGCTATTAATATATTTAGAAAAAAGCCAAAAATTTCTATTAATGTTCTATTAAAAAACCCTGTAGGTTCAATAAATAAATCTCTAACAAGAACTAACATTAAATCATATAAAGATACAAAAATAACGATAATAAGAGCAAGAGAAAGAACTTTAGAAACAATATTTTCTGTTATATGAATTAATTTTAAAAAGTTTCTATCCTTAAAAAAATCTTGTAACCAAACCCAGAATTTAGCCATAATTTATGTTAATTTTATCCATTATTCATTGTCTAATACTCATTGTTAATTGTCTATTGCTATGGTGTCTAAGTTTAATGTAAAAAAAACATAAATATAATGCGTTTTACAAATATAATCTTTAAATCTGTATAAAAATATACCTTTTACGAGAAAATCTCATGAGACTATAGCTTTGAGCGAACATTAATTATTACTATTTTTTAAAACTAATTAGTTGTTCATTATTAACTGTTCATGGCAATATATTCCAGATAATGAGTAAAAAAGTTACTACGGTTTGCCCTTATTGTGGCGTTGGTTGTGGGTTAGAAGTTCAACCTCCCTCATCAGGTAAAACTACAAATTGTGACTCTCTCGGTAATCCTATCTGGAAGGTAATGGGCGATCGCAATCATCCTTCAAGTTTAGGAAAAGTGTGTGTCAAAGGTGCAACTGTAACCGAAGCAATGCACAAAAATCGCCTTGAATATCCTTTATATCGAGAAACATTAGAGCAAGAATTTCATCAAATAACATGGGAAGAAGCCTATAATTTGATCGTTAATCGCATCAATACCGTAAGAGAAACCATGGGGGTTGACGGTATATGTATGTATGGTTCAGGACAATTTCAAACAGAAGACTATTATATCGCTCAAAAATTGATAAAAGGGTGTTTAGGTACAAATAATTTTGATGCTAACTCCCGTTTATGTATGTCTTCCGCCGTTTCAGGTTATATCGGTAGTTTTGGTGCTGATGGTCCACCTTGTATCTATGAAGACTTAGAATTAACAGATTGTGCTTTTTTAGTGGGTACAAATACCGCCGAATGTCATCCCATCGTTTTTAACCGTTTAAGGGCATATCATAAGAAAAATGACCATGTTAAGATGATTGTAGTTGATCCTCGTGGTACTGCTACGGCTGACGTTGCCGATCTTCATTTAGCTATTAATCCGGGTACTGATATTGATTTATTTAACGGTATCGCCTATTTACTTTTACAACGCAATGCCCTTGATTATAATTTTATTGAGCAACATACCAATTATTTTAATGACTTTAAAGACGTTATCTTACAATATCCTCCCGAATTAGTCGCTCAAAAATGCGGTATTAGTATCGAAGACTTAGAAACTTGTGTTGATTATTGGGCTGAATCGAAAAAAGTATTATCCTTATTTTCTATGGGTTTAAATCAGTCTTCTGAAGGCACAGCAAAAGTTAGAGGTTTGATTAACTTACACTTGATGACGGGTAAAATGGGAAAAGAGGGCAGTGGTGCATTTTCTTTAACAGGGCAACCTAACGCCATGGGAGGAAGAGAAGCAGGAGGATTAGCTCAACTTTTACCCGGCTATCGTAGCGTTTTAAATGCACAACATCGGGCAGAAGTTGAACAAGTTTGGGGTTTACCTCAAGGCTCAATCGATGATAAAGTAGGTAAAAGTGTATGGGAAATGATTACCGCTTTAGAAAGGGAGGAAGTCGGAATATTTTGGGTTGCCGCCACAAATCCAGTAGTTAGTATGCCTGACTTAGAACGTACTAAAAAAGCATTATTGAAGTCGCCTTTTACCGTTTATCAAGATGCTTATTATCCCACGGAAACAGCTTGTTATGCTCATTTACTGTTACCTGCGGCTCAATGGAGTGAAAAAGCTGGTACAATGACTAATTCTGAGCGTGTTGTGACTTATTGTCCACAATTTAGTAATCCCCCCAAAGAAGCAAAAGCCGATTGGGAAATTTTCGCTGAAGTTGGTAGAAGATTAGGTTTTGAAAAATATTTTAATTTTGCTGATTCCTCACAAGTTTATCAAGAATTTGCTCTTTTAACGGCTAATGGCCCTTGTGATGTATCTGGTATAACCCACGAAATTTTATCAGAATATGGAGCAATACAATGGCCTTTTCCTGATGGCAGTAATCCCAAAAATCGTTATGGTAGAAGACTTTACACAGATTTTAAATTTTATACGGATAACGGTAAAGCTAACTTTTCAGCGTATCATAGTCGAGGTTTAGCCGAACCACCTAACCCTGATTATCCTTTTGTGTTAACTATCGGGCGATTATATGGACATTGGCACACCATGACAAGGACTGGTAGAATTGACAAAATAGTTAAAATGCACCCTGAGCCTTTTTTAGAAATTCATCCCAAAGATGCACATCAACTTAATTTATTAGATGATGATTTTGTGATAGTAACTTCCTTGCGAGGAGAAGCTAAATTTAAGGTCAAAGTTACTAAGGCGATCGCACCAAAAACAGTATTTGTGCCGATGCACTGGGGCTTTTTATGGGCGGATAACGCCGAGGCTAATAGCTTAACACATCCTCAAGCCTGTCCTATTTCTAAGCAACCAGAATTGAAAGCCTGTGCCGTAAAATTAACTAAGTTTTACGATATATAAAGTTTTCCTTAAATTCTTTTAAGTAATTAGTATAATTTTATACAGAATATAATCTAATTTGCTCTGTTTTTTAGCAACAAAAAAATATAGTCTTAATCCTCATTATTAAATTTTAAAAAGTAATAACTTTATGGCAATTTTATCCATTGAATCAAGTTTTATCCAGATAAAAGACTATATAGAATATCCATCTTCTGGTATTTTAAGTAAAGTTTTACTCAAAGATGATAACTGTCAATATACACTTTTTTGTTTAGCTGAAGGTACAGAAATTTCTGAACATACATCTAGTCGTAATGCTGTAGTAAATGTTTTAGAAGGAGAGGGATTATTAATCCTTGAAGGGAAAAAAATTACTCTTAAAAGTGGTATTTTTATCGTTATGCCAAGTAACGCACCCCATAGCCTTCATGCTGAAACAAACTTAAGTTTTTTACTCACTTTATCAGCTAATTCTTAGTGATAAAATATAGAATATTATAAAAGTTATTTTTTCTATAATTAACATTTGTTTAACTGTCCTAATAATAAGATAATTTCATCAATAGTATTTCTTAAAACTCCAGAATTAGCGGAAGATTGATTAACCATAATAGTCAAAACTAAATTGCCATAGTTATCGGTTTTTAAGTAACCAGATAAAGCAGATATTCCGCTTAAAGTGCCTGTTTTTCCATATAAATTATTAGCGATATTCGTATTTTGAAATCTATTTTTTAAAGTACCATTTTCTCCAGCAATACTTAAAGAATTAAGAAAAATCTCTTGATATTTACTATCATTCATTAATTTTAATAAAGTAACTAATACTTGAGGAGTAATAAGATTATGACGAGATAAACCTGAACCATCTTTAAGTTTATAATCTTTAGGTGAGATGCCTAAATTAGTCATTATTTGCGCTAAAGATTCCCATTCATTTAATGATTCATCACCTAAATATTTTAGTAAAACTTCCGCATATAAATTATTGCTTTCTTGATTTGTTTCTTTAATTAATTCAGCTAAATTAGGAGATTTTATTTCTAATAATAATTGTTGATTATTACTAATAATATTTTTATCATTTATAATTTCAGTATTTTTTATATTAATACCATTATTATTTAAAATTTCAACCAAAGATTCTTGAAAATATTGAGCAGGATTTGGTATCGATAATCGCCAAATATTTGATTCTTTATCTATAGGGAAATCTCCTTTTATTTCTAAACTTGACTTTGCAAATAAAGGGCTTATAATTATATTATCTTCTTTATCTTTCTCTTTAGTGTAAACATTATTTTCTATTTTCCATTGTTTTCCTGCTAATTCATTTGACCATTTTAAAGACACTTTTTCGTTAAGATTATTAGGATTTACAGTTAAATTAACGGTATTTTCTTCTAAAATTAAACTATTAACTGGTACAGCAAAATAAAAGTAAATATCTTCAAATTCCCAACTATAATTAGTACTCGGCGAAGATAAATAACCATCAATTAACACTAAATTATCTACTTCTTTTATCCCTTCTTCTTTAAGTTTTTGAGCGATAATTTCTAAGGATTTTTTCGTAAAAGTGGGATCGCCTTTTCCTTGAATAATTAAACTGTTTAATTTTGGTGGTTTTCCTTCTATATAAATAGGAGTTGTTATGGTGAAATCTGAACCTAATTTTAATAAAACTGCTGATGTAGTTAATAACTTTGCATTAGAAGCAGGAATAAAATATTTATTACTATTTAACTGATATAAAACCTGATTATTTTTAATACTCTCGATTAAAATTCCCCAACTTTCTTGTTGCCTTGACGGTTTATTAATAATAGACTCTATCTCATTTTTAAGATTACTAACACAGACTTTCTTTTCATTATTTTTAACTGATTCTTGAGCATTTATAGGAAAAGAGCTAAAGATAAATAAAAAACTAAAAAAACTAAATAAATAACGTTTCATAACTATCATTATTGTACTTGTAAACCATAACTTTTAAAAATATTTATTGTCTTTGTTATTAATTCTGGAGAAGGAGGCTCAGTATTTTTTAATTGATAATCATAACCTAAAGTTTCCCACTTATATTCACCCATTTTATGAAAAGGTAAAACTTCTACTTTTTTGACATTTTTAAAATGAGAAATAAATTCTGCTAATCCACGAACATTATGTTCAGAATCTGTTAAATTTGGTACTAAGACAAATCTTATCCAAGTGGGTTTATTTATTTGGGCTAAATAACGAGCAAAAATTAAAGTAGGCTCAAGAGAAACACTGGTTAATTTATGATAAATAGTCTCATCAAAAGATTTTATATCTAATAACACTAAATCAGTATATTCTAAAACAGGTTTTGCCGTGTTTAAATTCACATAACCAGAAGTATCTAAAGCAGTATGAATTCCTCTGCTTTGACATTGTTTAAAAATAGCTTCAACAAAATCTGGCTGCATTAAAGGTTCACCTCCTGTTACAGTTACACCACCTCCAGAATACTCGAAATAGGATCTATATTTTTCGATTTCGATAATTAATTCATCTACGGTAACGGTTTTTCCGTCTTCAAAATGCCTACAGTCTGGATTGTGACAATATAAACATCTTAAAGGGCATCCTTTAGTAAAAACCACAAAACGAATACCCGGACCATCTACTGTGCCACAAGTTTCTACGGAATGAATTATACCTGTGGGAGAGCTATTATCAACCGTTAATATATTTGTCATGATGTAATTTCGTTATAAAATTAATGAGAATAATTCATTATAGAACTTTGTTTGATTCACAATAATCATTTTCTGTTGTTTCATGTTAGTGGAGGTTATAAAAACTTTTAACAATGATAAACACTTAGATACTACATTTATTTATTCTTCACAAATGATTTAAGATTGTTATAATCGAAAAAAAACGTAATTAAATATAACTATGGAGTGGCAAGAATTTTCAGGTAATTGGGTCTTAATTCCTCGTAATCCCCATGGAATTATACATTTTTTAGGGGGTGCTTTTGTGGCAACTGCCCCTCATATTACCTATGGTTGGTTATTAGAAAATTTGGCAAAACAAGGTTATATTATTATTGCTACTTCTTTTTTGAATACTTTAGATCATAAAGCGATCGCTGTCAATGTTCAAAATCGTCTGGAAAATATTTTATACCGCTTAGAATATAAAGAAAGAATTGACGTAAATTATTTACCAATATACGGATTAGGCCATAGTATGGGCTGTAAATTACACTTATTAATCGGTAGTTTATTTGATATTCAAAGAGCAGGAAATATTTTTATTTCTTTTAATAATTATCCTTTAAAACAAGCAATTCCTTTTGCCCAAAATATCATTCCTTCTCTCCAAAATAACTTAAAAAACTATTGGCAAATAGATACTAATTTAGATATTGAATTTACGCCTTCCCCTGAAGAAACTAAAATTATTGTTAAAGAAAATTATCAAATTCGTCGCAATTTATTAGTACAATTTAATAACGATACCATAGATCAAACTATAACTTTAAAACCGATCTTAATAGATTTATTTCCTAATATGATTTCTACTCTAAAATTACAGGGTAATCATTTAACTCCATTAGGGCAAGAGATAGATTTACCATTAGGAGATATTTTTAATCCTCTGGAGACAATTGGACAATGGTTTAAGGAAAATTTTTCTCAAGATTTATTCAATTTACACAAAGAAATTTCTCGTTGGTTAAATCCTTCCATTGTTAAATAAATGTCATAATTATTAATGTTAAAAAATATCAAATAAAAGGAGATTTAAAACTATTTTTACCCCTCCATTAGCTAGATTAATTGAACAATTACAAAAATTACCCGGTATCGGTCCAAAAAGTGCGCAAAGATTAGCTTTTCATATCCTTAAACGAGGGGATAAAGATGTACAAGATTTATCTCAAGCCATTCTTGATGCCAAAAGAAAAGTTGGTTTGTGTCAAAAATGTTTTCATTTATCGGCTGACCCTATTTGTGAAATTTGTCGTAACCCAAATCGAGATCAAAATGTTATTTGTGTAGTAGAAGATTCTAAAGACGTAATTGCGTTAGAAAAAACTAGAGAATATCAAGGTTTATATCATGTTTTAGGCGGTATTATTTCTCCTATGGATGGTATAGGACCTGAACAACTTAATATTCAATCTTTAATACAAAGAATGGGAGGAGGTAACATAAAAGAAGTTATTATTGCTATTAGTCCTAGTATTGAAGGTGAAACTACAACATTATATGTAGGACAATTGTTAAAGCCTTTAACAAAAGTTACTCGTATTGCCTTTGGTTTACCTATGGGAGGAGATTTAGAATATGCTGATGAAGTAACTTTAGCACGCGCTTTAGAAGGACGTACAAATATGAATTAACTTTAGGGGATTTCGCCCCCCTAACCCCCAAATTTTGGGGGAAATTAACGGATTATTTATCCCCACCAATTTAATGATAAAGTGATAATTTCGTCAGGTTGTAATTTAACGATTACTTTCTCTAAATTTTGTCCTTGATTGGTGGATAATTTATTAATATCAACTAAATAACGTTGATCAAGATTCGTTTTTGTTACCACCGTTTGACAATTATCTCCTAATAACATAGATTGTAAACGATCTTCTTTTTGTTTAAATCTAAAAACTTGAGAACCAATTTCACCGATATTAACTTTACGAATACTATTAACAGGAAAAATTTTCCCGTATCCTAATTGAGAAATTAAGACTAGGTTACTATTATTATTTACTCCTAAACAACCAATAATTTCTTCTCCATATCTTAGTTTTACCCCTAGACTTCCTTGAGCTGCTTTTCCCATTATGGGTATATTTTGCTCTAAAATATTATATCTCAACATTCTTCCTCCACTGGTGGCAATGACTAATTCTTCTCCTTCTTTAACGGGGAAAATATATTTTAATTTATCTGATGGCTTCAATTTCATGAGTTGAAAACCTCTATTACCAATACCATCTAACTCTTTGACATTAATTCGTTTTAAAAATCCTCCTTGGGTTAATAACAGTAAGCTAGATTTATCGTTATGGGAATTAAGACATAAATAATTGATAGGTTGATAATTGTCTTGCATGGCGCTATTGGAAACTAAACGTTCAATAGTCTGTTTTGTAGGATAAGCAGGAATATTAGAGGTAGCCAGAGGATAAGCCTTTCCACTATCAAAAAAAGCCATAATTTGCTCTTGTTTGTTAATTAATGACTGATAAACAATTAAATCAGTATTTTTTTTCACCATCGGTGTCTTTTCTATGGTATTTTGTCTTTGCCAATAAATCTTACCTTTGGCGGTAATTTGTACTATGGCATCACTAGGTAATTCTTCCGTTAACATTAAGGGTAAAGTTTCTGTTTCACTAGATTTAGCCGTTTTTTCCTTTTTTGTGGTTGTTGTTTCTGTTTTCCTCACAGCAATAGCAGTATGACTAATTATTTTAGTACGACGATCATCACCAAATTTACGCTTAAAACTACGCAATTCTTTTTTTAACGCTTTTAATAATTCTTTCCTATCCGCTAACAATATCTCTAATTGAGAGATTCTACTTTGAATTTCCGTAAATTCCTCCTCTAATTTTTGCTTTTCTAAACCTGTTATTCGTCTTAAAGGCATGGCTAAAATAGAATTAGCTTGAGACTCACTAATTTTTAACCTTTCTTGTAGAGTAATTTTTGCACTACTTCCATCCGCAGAATTAGCTAAAATTTCAATCACTTTTTTAAGATTTTTTAAAGCAATTAATAAGCCTTCTAATAAATGTAATTTTTCTTTTTTTTCTGTTAATTCATACTGATATTGTCTATTTAAGGTAATTTCTCTAAACTGTAAAAACTGCTCTAACATTTCTTTAAGAGATAATTGACAAGGTTTTTTATCCACTAAACCCAGCATAATTACTCCGAAATTACTTTGTAAAGCTGTCTGTTTATAAAGCTGATTAAGTACGTTTTGCGGTTGTGCTTCTTTCCTTAATTCAATTACAACCCTAATACCTTGGCGATCGCTTTCATCTCGAATATCAGCAATATCAGTAATTTTACCGAGATTAACTAATTCTGCTACTTTTTCAATCCATGCGGCTTTATTGAGTTGAAACGGTAACTCAGTAATAATAATAGCGGTTTTTTCTCGACTTCGTTTTTTCTGAGATTTCAAAATTTCGATAGTTGCAACCCCACTCATGGGAATAATACCTTTACCCGTCAAATATGCCTCTTTAATACCCGTTGTATCGAGAATTTCACCACCAGTGGGAAAATCAGGACCAGGTATCAACTCAAACAACTTCTCATGGCTTAAATCAGGTTGATCAATCAACGCAATTAAACCATCCACAATTTCGTTTAAATTATGAGGGGGAATATTCGTCGCCATGCCAACGGCAATACCAGAGCAACCATTTAAAAGTAAAATAGGCAATTTAGCAGGTAAAACTACTGGTTCTTGTTGAGAATTATCAAAATTGCTGGTAAAATCCACCGTAGAATCATTTACTTCCTCTAACATCGTTTCATAGGAAATACCTGCCAATCTCGTTTCAGTGTAACGCATAGCAGCCGCTGGATCATTATCCACACTACCGAAATTACCATGACCTGATAATAGAGGATAACGACTAGAAAAATCCTGTACCAAGCGCACCATAGCATCATATACCGCTTGATCTCCGTGGGGGTGATATTTTCCTAATACGTCCCCAACCACCCTAGCACACTTGCGAAAAGGACGATCTGGAGTTAAACCTAATTCATACATAGCATATAAAATGCGCCTATGAACAGGTTTTAAACCGTCTCTGACATCAGGTAAAGCACGTCCCACAATAACACTCATGGCATATTCCAAGTAAGATCGCTCCATTTCAGTATGTAACGCAGTAGGAATAATTTGACCTTGACCTAATAAATTTAATTGTTGTACCATGAGTATTCTTACTTAATCTTTATAAACTAACGTAATGGCTATGTTTTAGACATTAGCAAAACAATTCACAATTAACAATAATTAATTAGGAATTGGAGAATCGAAAATAGAGAATAAATATTTAAAAATGAGAGAAAACAGAGAAAATGTAAATAAATGTAACAAAAACTGAAGATCCCTCAGAAATAGAACTGAAGATTAATGATTTTAAGGGTCTAGGGTCATTTATTACCACAGTTTTTTTAGGTTAAATATGAATAAATGTTACAAAATCCCTCAATTCCGTTTTATCTTCCTTATACTGAAAACATAGAAACGCAATTGTTAGCTGTTTCTACTGAAGTTTACAAAAACTTTAATATTGTTGTCGTTAAAATTTTTAAGGAGTATCAAAAGCAATGCAAATATCTAATCAAAGCAGTTGGTGGAATAGTTATTTATTCGCTATGATAAAAACTTTTCTTGTTTGGACATTCACATTAACCGTATGCTTTTTAGTAGTGGGATTTCCTTTAGTAGTCATTATGATGACAGTAGGAGTTTTAGCCGCCGTGATTTTACAATCAATTCTTCCTGCGAGTGCTATTCTATTAGTCTCAGGTAGTATTTTGGGTGTAACTACAATTGTGATTATGTTTAGTTCTGTGTTGCTAACCATCAAAGGCATTCGTCCTGATGAAGTACAATGGTTAGGCTGGTTACGAGATAATAGTAAAATTTCTCAAAATTCTGTTTATGCTTCTTGTCCTTTAACCTGTGATGTTCAACACGTCTAATACTATATCTAGGATTTTAAAATTTATTAAAATTAAATACTAAACTAATCACTGTTAAACAACTTCAGTGATTTTTTTATAGAAAAACTACCTTAATTTCAAGAAGGATTTACTTGTTTTAACTTATTATTACAATAATCTATGATTTTTTTAAAACTCCCCGAGTAGGATTCGAACCTACGACCAATCGGTTAACAGCCGACCGCTCTACCACTGAGCTATCGAGGATTGCTCACATTCAATTATTATAGCGAAGGTAAAAAAAAAAAGCAAGATTATTTTAATTTTTTTGAAATTTAGATCTATGCTTAAGAGAGTAAGTTAATAAGTTTGTTATGTTACTGGAGTTTGGACAAAAGAAAGTAAATTAGTTTATTAATTACTATAAGACGATATGAAATATTTTAAAAATAAAACTTTAAATAGTTTTTGTTCCTTCTTACCTATACAACTCATATATGTTTGCCAACTTAGGGATTTTTACGAAAAATTAAGGGTTTTGAGATTTCTCCACAAGCTCCATGGGGATAAATTTCCGTTGTTAGTGAGTTAATAATACTCTAGTTATTTTTTTTGCTGACAATCAATAAGATTAACTAAAGTGTCAATCATTCTTTCATAGTCAAAAGGCATAACATCGTTTCCTCCCAAAATTTCCTGTAAAATGATAAAGTTACCTAGTGAACCAATAATAATCCTTGCGGTAGCTTCACTATCTCTAATGACTAACTGTGTTTGATGGTTTAAATAATTGCTAAGAAGATCAACGGTAGGTTGCACAAGTTCAATGATATGAATTCTTGCTAACTCAGGAAAACGCCCAGATTCCCCAATCATTAACCTTAAAAAATCTAGTAAATTACGATTACTGCTAATGGTGAGATAAAGTTCCTGCATTAAACTTTTAAGAACTATTTTTGGATCATCGTTACTAGTTTCTAATAATTTTGGTGTTAATACATCATTAAATCTTTTTTTCACTAATTCATTAAATAAAGCAATAAACAATCCTTCTTTGTCTTGAAAATAACTATACAGGGTTGCTTTAGAAACACCTGCAGTAGAAGCAATACTATTCATACTGGTGGCGGCATAACCATTGCTTAAAAATTCCTCCATAGCCGCCTTTAATATCACTTCTGCTTTTTCATTTGATTTCATTTTTTGTTTATCCATTTTCAAACTTCCACTTCTAGTGACAATTTCCATCATTTTGTTTACTTTTTTGGGTTAAACCATGTTTAATATCAAGTGCAGACGATCAGTTATAAAAATATTATGTCTTCAACTTGGCATAAATCTGGGATTTACCCCCCAATAATCTCAAACTGTTATTCTGCTTTTTTTTGATAAATATATTTTTCCTAAGTTATCAAGTATTTTTACCACTTGACAAATTAAACTAAACGGTTTAGTATGAAAATATATCATAAAACTAAACGGTTTAGTCTAAGGATAAAATAATGTTGACGAAAATCAAAAATAAATCAAGCCCTCTACTTTTAATTGGCGTTTCAGTCTTAGGGATTGTGGCAATAGGGGTGAGTAATTTTGGGGATAAATTTACCGCTCAAACCAAAGTAAGTCAAGAAGAAGAAGTGATAGCAGTAAAAACAGTAACGGCACTGGGTAGAATTGAACCCCAAGGGGAAGTTATCCACATCAGCGCCCCTAGCCCTAGTTTAAATAGTCGCATTGATGAGTTATTGGTAAAGGAGGGGGATATGGTGGAGGCAGGGCAAATTATGGCGGTACCGGATCAAAATGCCCTCGCTTTGCGTAACCTTGCTGAAGCGGAAGAAAAAGTTAAATTAAACCAAGCAAAATTAGCTCAAATAAAAGCTGGAGCGCAGGAAGGGGAGATCACGCAAGTGGAAGCCACTATCGCTAAATTAGAAGCCGAGTTGAGGGGAACAACCGTCACTAATCGAGCGAAAATAGCCCGTTTAGAGGCTCAATTAGCAGGAGACAAAAAAGAGAAAAAAGCGATTATATCGAGGTTAGAGAGCGAATTAGCTAACTATCAAGAAGAATTAAGACGATATACGTTCCTTGCGGAGAAGGGCGCTGTTTCTCAGTCCACCCTTGATTCACGGCGTCTTGATGTGCAGACTACTACAAAAAAAATATTAGAAGCGGAAGCATCTTTAGCAAAATCCATCGGTATTACTGACCAAGAAATTAAGGAAACGGAATCCAATGCTCAACAAACAAAAGAAAGTTTCCTCAAGCAAATTGAAGCCATGAAAGGGAATTTAGATCAAGTTACGGAAATTCGTGGGGTGGATGTAGCGGTGATTGAAGCGGAATTGCAACAAGCTAAAGCCTCTGTGGCAAAAGCTCAAGCAGAATTGGATTTAACTTATGTCAAAACTCCTCAAAGTGGTCAAGTTTTAGAAATTTTAACTCAACAGGGGGAAGCTATTTCTAGTCAAGGCATTATGGAAATTGGGCAAACTGACACTATGTATGTGGTAGCAGAAATCTATGAAACTGACATCGATAAAATTAATCTCGGTCAAACGGTGAATATTTCTAGTCCAGCTTTATCGCAAAGTTTGAAGGGAATTGTAGCTAATATTGGCTTACAGGTGAAACGTCAAGATGTAATTAATAGTGATCCTTCCGCTAATATCGATAATCGTATTATTGAAGTCAAAGTTGAGTTAGACAAAAAATCCAGCGATATGGTTAAGGGGTTAACTAATTTGGCAGTAACTGCCCAATTTATTTTGTAAGTATAAACGTTCCATGGAACGTCCCTAGGTCAACATTTAACCGTAAATCTTATTTATTAGCCATGAAAAAATTTGTCAAGTTTTTAAAAAATCGTACACCATTGGGATGGTTACAACTATCTCACGATCCAGCCAGACTTTTAACGGCAATATCAGGCATTGCTTTTGCTGATATTTTAATTTTTATGCAATTAGGCTTTTTAAATTCTTTGTACGATAGTAGCGTTTTGTTTCATCAAACCCTCGATACGGATTTAGTGATGACGAATCCCCAAGCGCTTCATTTGGGAGAATTAGCCACTTTTCCTGACATTAGATTATATCAAGCGATGGATATTACTGGAGTGACATCAACTCAAAGGGTTTATGTTAATTCTTTACGGTGGAAAAATCCCCAAACTAATGATAAAAATTCTATCATGGTGATTGGTCTTGATCTCAATTCTCCAGCTACAACTATTTCCGAAGTTTATGAAAATATTGATTCTTTAAGATTACCTGATACTTTTCTTTTTGATCGCACTTCACGGGGTGAATATGCCCACATTGTCACTGATTTTGAGCAAGGAAAAATCATCCGTACGGAAATTGAAAAACGAACTATTACCGTTAAAGGCTTGTTTAAGATGGGCGCTTCTTTTGGTGCTGATGCTACTTTGATTGGCAGTGATCAAAATTTTCTGCGTCTTTTTCCTCGCCGAGATGCTGGTAGCGTGAGTCTTGGTTTAATTAACGTGTCTGGGGATGTGGATCAGGTTAAAAATAATCTTAATCATTATTTTCGATTGCTTCAAGATGTGGAAGTGATGACGAAGGAAGAATTTATGGCGAAAGAGAAAACTTATTGGGGGCAAAATCGCCCGGCTGGGGTGGTGTTTATTTTCGGGATGGTGATGGGTTTTGTGGTGGGTTTGGTGATTGTTTATCAGATTTTGTCCACTGATGTTAATGATCATTTGACTGAATATGCCACTTTTAAGGCTATGGGTTTTAGTAATTCTTATTTATTAATGATTGTTTTTGAGGAAGCGATTATTTTGGCGATCGCTGGATTTTTGCCGGGGATGACTATTGCTGTGGGTTTATATGCTATGGCACGTCGCGCCACTTCTTTACCTATTTATATGACTCTATTGCGGATTATGGGTGTTTTTCTTACTACGGTGGTTATGTGTATCGTGTCGGGTGCTATTGCTACTCGTAAGTTACAATCTGCTGATCCTGCTGATATTTTTTAGGTTAAAACTATTTTCTGTAACCACTAAACCACTTTTTGACCATAACTATGAAATCAACGACAGAAGATCAAAATCAAGTTATTGTTATTAGTCATTTGAATCATTATTTTGGTCAAGGACAAATTAAACAACAGGTTTTATTTGATATTAATTTACAAGTCAAGTCAGGGGAAATTGTCTTAATGACAGGACCTTCTGGATCGGGTAAAACTACCCTGTTAACTCTGATTGGTGCTTTACGATCACCTCATGACGGGAGTGTGAAAATTTTAGGGAAAGAGTTATGGGGTGCTTCATCACAGGAATTAGTAGAAGCGAGAAAAAGTAATGGTTATATTTTTCAAGCTCATAATCTCCATCGTAGTTTAACCGCAATGCAAAATGTGGCGATGGGGTTAGAAGTTCACGGTAATTTTGATAAGACAACAATTCATGAAAAATCTATGGCGATGTTAGAGGAAGTGGGGTTATCAGAACGGATGTCCTATTATCCTGACAGTCTTTCGGGTGGGCAAAAACAACGAGTTGCTATTGCAAGGGCGCTGGTTTCTCGTCCTTCTTTGGTGTTGGCTGATGAACCAACGGCGGCTCTTGATAGTAAATCTGGTCGGGATGTGGTGGATTTGATGCAAAAATTAGCACGAGAACAAAAAACCACCATTATTTTAGTAACTCATGATAGTCGCATTTTAGATATTGCTGATCGTATTGTTTCTCTGGAAGATGGGCGCTTGATTAAGGGTTGAGAAATTCAGCACCCTTCACCGTTTACCTATTTTTTGACTATCTTATTAATTATTTGATCTTAAATAATGTCATGGGTTAAATCGAGGAATATTTATAACAATCAACAAAAAAAAGGTGTGCATTGCCCACCCTACAGCTATTTATTTAACTTGATTTTAGTAATCAAAGTCACCACCACCAGCAGGAGCGGCAGCTTTGTCTTTCTCAGGTTTATCAACGATGATACACTCGGTAGTTAATACCATACCAGCGATAGATGCTGCATTTTGAATGGCAGAACGAGTTACTTTAGCAGGATCAACGATACCAGCTTCAAACATATCTACATAGACGTTATTAGAAGCATCATAACCAGTGTTAAAATCTTTTTCTTTAACTCTTTCGGCTACCACTGCACCGTTTTGACCAGCGTTTTCAGCAATACGTTTTAGAGGCGCATTTAAAGCACGAGCAACGATTAAAGCACCCGTTAACTGTTCAGCAGAAAGATTAGCTTTAGCCCATTCTTCTAATTCAGGAGCTAAATGAGCGTAGGTAGTACCACCACCGGGTACGATACCTTCTTCTACTGCCGCTTTAGTTGCGTTAATAGCATCTTCTAAACGTAGCTTACGATCTTTCATTTCGGTTTCGGTAGCTGCACCTACTTTAATAACTGCAACACCACCACTTAATTTAGCGAGACGCTCTTGTAATTTTTCTTTATCGTAAGAAGAATCAGACTCATCAATTTGACGACGAATTTGATCACAACGGGTTTTAACCTCTTTTTCATTACCTTCAGCTACGATAGTAGTGCTATCTTTGGTAATAGTGATACGACGAGCAGTACCTAATTGATCTACAGTAGTAGTGTCAAGTCTTAATCCTGCATCTTCACTGATCATTTGTCCACCAGTTAAGATAGCTAAATCTTCTAACATTTGTTTACGGCGATCGCCAAAACCGGGAGATTTAACAGCAGCAACATTTAAAACACCACGAAGACGATTAACAACTAAAGTGGCAAGAGCTTCTTTTTCGATGTCTTCAGCGATGATGATTAAAGGTTTACCTTGACGAGCAACTTGTTCTAAAACAGGTACTAAGTCTTGAACTAAGGTGATTTTTTTATCAGTAATTAAGATGAAAGGATCTTCAAAAACTGCCTCCATACGCTCGGTATCAGTTACGAAATAAGGAGAGATATAACCCTTATCAAAACGCATACCTTCAGTGATTTCGAGTTCAGTTTCCATAGATTTGCCTTCTTCAAGAGAGATAACGCCTTCTTGTCCGACTTTATCCATCGCTTTAGCAATCATATCGCCAACTTCAGCATCGTTACCTGCAGAAATTGTACCTACTTGAGCAATCGCTTTACTATCTTCTACTTTTCTAGCATGACTTGCGATTCTTTCTACTAAATGCTCTGTAGCTTTATCAATACCACGTTTGAGAGCGATAGGATTAGCACCTGCTGCTACGTTACGTAAACCTTCTTTAACGATAGCGTGAGCTAATACAGTAGCGGTAGTTGTACCATCACCAGCAACGTCATTAGTTTTAGAAGCTGCTTGACGAATTAAAGCAACACCAGTATTCTCGATGTGATCTTCTAATTCGATTTCTTTAGCAATAGTTACACCGTCATTAACGATTTGAGGAGCGCCAAATTTTTTCTCTAAAACAACATTACGTCCTTTAGGACCAAGGGTTACAGCTACGGCTTCCGCTAAAAGATCAATTCCTTTTTCTAGCGCACGACGGGCTTCTTCGTTATAAATGATAGATTTTGCCATAATTGATTCGATTTATTTTGTTTAAGATTTGAAAATAATTGTTTGAGAAGGTTATTAACTCCTTCTATTTTTTAGAAATATTTAAGAGATTAGGTACATCAGACAAAATGAAACTTTTACGAGAAAATTATCCTTTCCTTTGCCCCTTGCCCTTTCCTTTTTCTATGAAACTACAGCGAGGATGTCTTTTTCAGAGAGTAAAACATAATCACTTGTACCAAGTTTAATATCTGTACCTGCATATTTGGAGTAAAGTACTTTATCACCAACTTTAACTTCAACAGCAATACGTTCGCCTTTGTCATTTACTTTACCATCGCCAACGGTGACAACTTCACCCATTTGAGGTTTTTCTTTAGCGTTATCAGGTAAATAAATTCCCCCAGCAGTTTTTTCTTCTGCTTCACTTACTTTAACAAATACGCGATCGCCTAAAGGTTTAACAGTTGATACATTAATAGTAATTGCAGCCATGGATTTTTAACTCCTTTTTTGATTGATAATGAGGTGATATTCGTTTTTAGCGCTCTCACCTTACGAGTGCTAATTTAACCGAAAATTCATTACCATAGCAAGTACCCCAACTGTACGGGTTTCCGAACTTTATCAAGAAATAAGATGAAAGGGAAAAACTGAGAAGAGAGAAAAAATAAAAATAAAACTGTCAAATTTATAACAATCAAAGGGATAATTAAGGCAAATAAATTGTTGGTAATGAATAGAAGAATATTCTAATTAACTCCTTTTCTGCTATCTCACAAAAATCGAATTCTCTGAAAGAAAAAGTATCATTTATTCAAAGGAAAAACCAAGACAAAATCAAAAAAAACAGAAACAGTCATCTTAAAAAAGATACACAATTAGTGAACTCTGGAAAGGTAAGACAAACAATTATTAACTAAAAAATATACTACCATCATCGCTGCTGCACATAAAGCGACTAACGTACCTGCTAACATTAAAGAAAATTCACGATGATCAAAAGCCTGTTGCATTAAATGCAACGACCATGCTACCAGTGCCACGTCAAAAATGAGAATCGGAATTAACATTTCTTCATAATTTTAAGTTTAGTTTATTTTAATACATATTCCTATCCAATATTAACTTTTATGAAGAGTTTTCCTTGAAACTTAATTAATTATTTTCTTACCACTACCTTATGTTGTTGTAAATAATCTTTAATTTCAGCAACGGTTAATTGTCCGTAATGCAACAAAGAAGCCAATAATGCAGCTTCGGCTTTTCCTTGTGTTAAGGCTTCGTAAATATGATGAGTATTTCCTGCACCCCCTGAAGCAATTACTGGTATTTCTACTTTTTCAGCGATGGCACGAGTTAAAGCTAAATCATATCCCCCTTGAGTACCGTCAGCGTCCATACTGGTAACTAATAATTCCCCAGCACCTCTTTTGGCTACTTCTTGCGCCCATTCAACAGCATCTAAACCCGTATTTTCTCTGCCACCTCTGACATAAACATCCCAGCCTTGATTATAAGGATCATTCCTTCTTCTAGCGTCAATAGCTACTACTATACACTGAGAACCAAAGCGATCGCTAGATTGATTAATAAAATCAGGATTTCTCACTGCCGTAGAATTAATACTAATTTTATCAGCTCCAGCTCGTAACAAATTTTTAACATTTTCTAAGGTTTGAATACCTCCTCCCACTGTCAAAGGAATAAAAACCTGCTCAGCCGTGCGATAAACTACGTCAATAATTGTATCTCTAGCTTCATGGGTAGCAGTAATATCTAAGAATACGAGTTCATCAGCACCAGCATCATTATAAACTTTTGCTAGTTCAACAGGATCACCAGCGTCTTTTAAATCAACAAAATTGACACCTTTAACGACTCTACCAGCGTTAACATCTAAACAAGGTAAAATTCTTTTAGCTAACATCTATCTATTTTCTGTAATTCTTCTATCAAGACTGATTATTTTATCATGAAAGAATCGAAGAAAAAAAAGATACTAAAGGACGTTAGATGAGTTACTAATCTTAAAAACGGAGAGAGAGGGATTTGAACCCTCGGTGGGGCTATAAACCCCACAACTTCTTAGCAGGAAGCCGCTTTCAACCGCTCAGCCATCTCTCCAACAGACATTTATAAATTGTAGCAAAAAATAGTTAAGTTTGGCAACCTGAATTTTTAAATTTTTAAAATATAGTTATTCAATCTTTTCCAAATTTGATATAAATTTAGACATTTTCTTCTCTTACTTGATTTGCGTCAAAAATGTATTTAACTTAAGGGAATTAGTTTTCAAGGAAAAATATACCCATCTTCTCAATAATTTCTCCTTAAAAAACCCAGCTAAAAAAGGGAGGATAGTACTGATATAATTATTGTTAGAAATCACTTTAAACATTCATTGAAATAAATAATTAGGACTTACATAAAATAACCGATCCAAATCTGGAGGAGTTTAATTGTTTTTCCCCTAAACTTGGACGATAAAAGGGGAAAATGTGTAAATTCTAATAATATCAATTGTTGATTGTCAATAGTCAATTATCAATTATTATGCCTCTATCTCGTATTATTACCATCGTTGTCGGCTTAAGTTTTATTTTTGGGTTAATGTTATGGTTAATTAGTGCTTTATCTCGTCTTTACAGCGAAATTGCGTGGACTAGTCCATTTTTAGCTAATTTTCTCGTATTTATTCTCATTGTCTTGCTCATTTGCTTTATTGCTATTTTTATCTACTATTTAGGTATTCTTCCTAATGGTAAAACTACCGCTAAAGGAAAACGTCGTCGAATTTTACCTGCCTTACCCGCAGAAAAAAATGAAATTGCCTCTAAAACTATTGAAGCAGTTAAAAAGCAAGTAGCACAAATTCATGATGAAGTTACTCAAAAAGCATTACTCGTCAAATCTCAACAAATTGAGAAGAATTTAACTACTGGTATCTTAAAAGTAGCAGTTTTTGGCACGGGTAGCGCTGGTAAAACTTCCCTCGTCAATAGCTTAATGGGTGAAATGGTAGGTAGTGTTAACGCAAGTATGGGAACAACAACTGAAGCTGTGACTCATAGTCTAAAACTTCCTCAAGGCAATCGAGAAATTTTAATTACCGATACCCCCGGCATTTTAGAAATGGGGGCAAAAGGTGAAATTAGAGAACAATTAGCACGACAATTGGCTACAGAAGCGGATTTATTACTATTCGTCTGTGATAACGATTTACGCGCCTCAGAGTTTACTCCTTTAGAGGCTTTAGCTAGTATTGGGAAGCGATCGCTGTTAATATTGAACAAGATAGACTTATACTCAGAAGAAGAACAAGAGATAATTTTAACTAATCTTAAAGAAAGAGTAAAAAATTTTATCGCCCCAGTAGATGTATTAAAAGCCTGTGCAAATCCTCAACCTGTGCAGTTTTCCGAAGATGAAATGATACAGCCAGAAGTAGAAATAACCACCGTCATCAAACGTTTAGCGGCTATTTGTCGAGCGGAAGGAGATGATTTATTAGCCGACAATATTTTATTGCAATCCCAAAGATTAGGAGAAGAAGCAAGAAAATTAATCAGTCAACAACGGGTGCGAGAAGCGGATAAAATTATTGTGCGTTATCAGTGGATTGGTGCAGGAGTGATTGCTTGTACACCTTTACCAGTGTTGGATATGTTAGCAACGGCGGCGGTAAATGCGCAAATGGTGGTAGAAATTGGACAAGTTTATGGTTGCGAATTAAATAGCGATACAGGAAAAGATTTAGCGGTATCTTTAGGTAAAACTCTTGTTAGCTTAGGAGTAGTCAAAGGTGCAGTAGAATTAATTGCTAAAGCCTTACAATTTACAGCCGCAACTTATGTTGTCGGTAAAGTTATTCAAGGTATTAGCGCCGCATATTTAACCCGTATTGCTGGTAAAAGTTTTGTGGAATATTTCAGTCAGGATCAAGATTGGGGTGACGGTGGTATAACAGAAGTAGTGCAGAGACAATTTAAACTCAGTCGTAAGGATGAATTTATCAAAGGTTTTGTACAAGATGCGATTACTAAAGTAATTGAACCCATCAAAGATACCTTAGATAATAATTTTAATGAACAAATAGAGGAAAGTAACGAAATTTATTTTGATGAAAGCGACGACTGGGGAAGTAATGATAAATCTAAAGATTATTGGTAATTTAATTAATTATTAAATCCTAATAGCTGACGGCTAATTAAACATAATTATTTCTCACGACTCATATACGATTGCTATAAGTTATTTGATTTTAACGGGTAGGTTTTTCAACACGATGAGGTTCACCAACTTCCCCACTACCAATCTTATTTTTGAGAAATTTTTCACATTGTTCTATTTCTTCATAATAATTAGCAGAAAGTTGCTCAAATTGGTCAAATTGTTGATCGAACCAAGTGGATTTGAGATTATCCCATTGACTGGCTACATTAGCCCATTCTTGACATAAAGTCTGGTGAAAATCATGTAATTGACGCAGTAAAATATCAATATTTTCTACACCTAAACGTAAATTTTTTTTCATAATAATTAAATTATTTAATTTATCAGTTTATTGGTGGGTTACTACTATTTTTATCTTTGATTTTTCAAATTATTACGCCTAACCCACCCTACAAATTTACAAATTTCCAAGATTTCCTAATCGTTGATTTCTTTCGTTGGCAATCTTGATTTCTTCTTGAAGAAAACGGATATATTTCTCATTTTCTTCTTCTGTATCTTGATAGTTAGCGGTACTTAAACAAAAATTATGCCCAAACAAAGCCCAAACTTGCTTTATAATTAGTAAATACCTCAATATTATCTTTTAACCATTGAAAAAAGCGAAAAGATATGGCGGTGCGAAACGCTTCTAAGGCTTCACCAAA
>NZ_JBGSUU010000127.1:0-25063 GCF_041753295.1 Geminocystis sp. | reverse complement strand
CTGTTCGAGTAGAGCAATTCAAAAAATTTGCTATTTCTTGATAATTTTTACCATCATTTTCTAATAAAAATATTAAAATTCGTTCTCTGACTTCAGCTCTATCTTCTTTTTTTAAAGCATTTTGTAAATAATGTTTTTCTTTTCTGTGATAAGAAATTTTTAATAGGCATGATTAAGATTAACAAATTTATTTGTATTATTATAATTATATACTATACAAGTGCGTCTTAGCTTATCTCTCTATTCCACTAAAAATTTTATGATTCACTCAGATAATACCTAATTGTCAAAGAAAGATTAAATTAATCAAGGAAGAACATTCTCAGAAATGTAACAATCTGTTATTATTTTTAATAATCAAAACAATAAAAGTTAACAAACTGATAAGGAGAAATAATCTAATGGCAGGTTTATTTGGTTTATTTGGTAAAAAAAGTAAGAAAGTAGAAGATGCTTATTTTTTAGATCCTGATCAAGCTAAGACTTTCGGAGATATTGATTATATGCGTACTTCTAAAACTACTAGAAGAACTTTTCCTAAAACTTTAACGAATAGTGAAGGTGGAGAATTAATCCAAGAAGTATCTTCAGAAAAAATAGCGAAAAAAGATTCTAAGGAAGTAATTAGGCCAAAATCTACTGCTAATAACAGTGAAAATGATTCTTTTACACCTAAAATTAGTACTAAAACTGACACCAATATGGATATGTTCCGTAACATGGCTAAAAAGATCAAAAAATAGGTAAAATGATTGATAATTGATGATTAATAGTGGTTAATTTTTGATTATCAATTGTTTATTTTCCTGTAAGTTTAACTACTCCTACCCCACCAAAATATAACGCTAAAACTGCACCACCGAGGAGAGATTGAGTAAGGGGATCTGTTGAAGGAGTTAATACTGCACCCAAAATCATCGCTCCTAAAACCACAATACGCCATGCAGAGAACATTTGTTGAGAAGAAACTAGGTTTAATGTGCCTAAAAGTAGTTGAATAACGGGAATTTGAAAGGCTAAACCCGTAGAAAACATTAATAATAATATAAACTTAAAATATTTATCAATAGACCATAATTGTTCAACAACATCGCCACCATAATTAATAAAAAAGTTTAACGCAGCAGGAATTAAAAGATAGTAGGCAAAAGCTAAACCAGCGAAAAAAAGAATACTTGAGCCAAATACTACAGGTGCAAGAGTACGTCTTTCTTTACGAGTTAATCCGGGTAAGACAAACTGAATAATTTGATATAAAATAACGGGTGCAGAAAGTAAAATTCCCGTATAACCTGCCACTTGAATGGAAACAAAGAAAAATTCACCGGGTGCTAATTGTAAAAATTTCACGTCTCCAGCAGGAATTTCTAGCCATGCGACAATTTGTTTGACAAAAAAGAAACAAGATATTGCACCGACTAACATGGCAATTATACTTATAAAAATACGTTGTCGTAATTCTTCAAGGTGATCAAAAAAAGACATTTCGCCCTGATTAGGAATTTCATCCCAATAATCTTCATTTTTTCCTTGAGGTTTCGTTTCTAATTCCTGAGTCGCCATTTTTAATAAAATAATAATTCACATACCACAAATTTTATTGTACCAAAATTAATGATTAGCATTTTAATAATTTCTTTGACTAGAAAGACAAGTTATTGAATTGTTGGTTACAAAAGAACTTCGCCTTTGATTAATTTTTTAGCAGCATTTAATAACTCTTCTTCTAAATAAGGTTTAGTAAAATAGGCTTTTGCACCTAAATCCGCCGCAATTTTACGATGTTTTTCCGCACCACGAGATGTTACCATCGCTACGGGTAATTTTGATAATTTATCATCTTGTTGCATTTTCGCTAGTAATTCTAAACCATTCATGCGAGGCATTTCAATATCACATAATAACAAATCACAGGGTAAACCTTCTACTACTTTATCCCATGCGTCTTGTCCATCTCGTGCTTGTTCGACTTGATAACCTGCTTTTTTAAAAGTCATGGATAACATTTCTCTTACCACCACTGAATCATCAATAATTAATACCATTGGTGAGGATTTGAGTTTTTTGTTATTTTTTGAATTATTATTGTCTTGACCAGAAATAGTAGATTTATTAATTTTTAGTTTAGGGATTTTTTTACTACCGGGTAATAATACTTCTCCTTCTACCATTCTTTTTGCCGAGTCAATTAAATCTTTTTCCACATAAGGTTTAATCAAATAAGCTGAAGCCCCCAATTCTGCCGCAATTCGTTGATGTTTTTCTGCACCACGAGAAGACAGAATCGCCACAGGAATATTTGATAATAAGGGATCTTCTTGCATATGTTGCAACAATTCTAACCCGTTCATTCTTGGCATTTCAATGTCACAGAAAACCAGATCACAAGGTAGCCCTGATTGTAGTTTTTGCCATGCTTCTTGTCCGTCTCTTGCTTGTTCTACTCGATAATTCGATTTTTTGAAACTTATGGATAACATTTCCCTTACGGTGATTGAGTCGTCAACGATTAACACCAAAGGTTGAGTTTGAGTCTGTTCTGCTACCGTGCGATCGCCATGAAACTGATTTGGTAAATTAACGTTAACTTTCGTACTTAAATTACCTTGTGCAATTTCAATAAGTTCGATAACATCACCAATAGCCATAACAATTCCATCACTGCGAACCGTTGCACCAGCAATACCTTTCGGCTTAGGTAAAGGGCCAGAAATTTGTTTAATAACGATTTCTTCTTGTCCTAATACTTGATCAACTTGAATAGCTAATAAATTGTTACCGCCCCTTAATATCACAATAGGGATAGTTTCTTCGTCTTGGTTATTGGTATAAATAATACTACGAGTTATTTGACGATTATAATTCATTAAAGTACTCAGAGGACGGAAAGGTAATAACGTATTTTTCCAAAGAATACATTTTTGTCCTTGTGCATTAATTTTAATTTCATTGGCTGAATAGTCCTTAGTATCTTCAATTCCGTCAATGGGAAAAGCGATACGAGCATTATTATTCATACAACATAAGGCTTTCCCGATACTCAGGGTTAAAGGTAAACGAATGGTGAAAGTAGTTCCCACTCCGGGGGTAGAATCAACGGTAACACTGCCTCTAATTTCATTGAGTTTGGTTCGCACAATGTCTAAACCAACACCTCTTCCAGCGTGACTATCAGCTTTTTCTTTAGTGGTGAAACCAGCGTTAAATAAAAAGTCATAAGTTTCTTTGTCTTTGAGATTAGCCGCTTGTGCTGGAGTAATAAGTTTATTTTGAATGGCTTTTTTCTTAATTTTTTGAGGATCAATTCCAGCGCCATCATCAGAGATAGAGATTACCGTTTGTGGTCCTTGCAAAAAAGCTCTCACGGTAATAGTACCAATGCTCGGTTTACCCATTTCTTCTCTTTCTTGGGGTAATTCAATACCATGAGTGATACAATTTTTCGTAATTTGTAAAAGAGGATCCCATAAATGTTCAAGGATCATTTTATCAATTAATACCTCTCTACCTTCAATTTTTAGTTGTACTTGCTTATCGTAACCTTCTGCAATTTTCCGAATCGGTAAAGGAAGGCGATCGGCATTTTGAGAAAAAGATACCATGCGAGACTTATTGATTTCTTCTTGTAGTTGTGTCGTCACTTGTCGTAAATTTCTGCCTAATTGATCTGTTTCATCCACAAGGAATTGAATATCAGAAGTTGATTCTCTTACCCGTACAATTAACTCTAAAATATCTTGAGCTAGTAAATGAAATCCTGTAAAACGATCTAATTCTAGTTCATCTAATTCGGGAGGTTGAAACTTTTGATTATCATCATTGTTAATATCAATATTGCGTCCAAAATAAGTCCCTTCTGATCTACCTTCACCCCTTGCTAATTGAGCTTTTACCGTTGCCTCATTTCGTTTACGACTATCGATCAATGCACCTTCAAGAAGACTTCTTTCATAGGTATCTTGCATTCTTGCACCCACATCACTTAAATTTTGAACATGGGATAAAAGATTATCTAAAAACTGTCTTAATTTTTCTTGATCTTCTTCTAAGCGATTACGACGAACTACCATTTCTCCAATGAGATTATTAAGGTTATCTAGTTGTTTAACAGACACCCTCATACTCTGTTCAAATACTTTCCCTTGACTGTTAGCATTGTTTCCAGCAGGTTTAATCCATTTTTTCCTACTACCGTTAGTTTGTCCATCACTTTCTGCCAGTAATTGATCTAAATCACTTAAGGCAGAATCAACAGAATTTAGTTCATTTATACTGCTTAAAGTTTTAGTTTTATGGGAAGTAATGATTATATCTGGTAAATCTTCAATAATATTTGCTAAATGTTGCCAATTGACTTCTTCTATTTTGAGAGTGGCTGAATTAACTAATCTTTCTAATTCGCTTTGTTCTTCATAATAATTGATTAAGGAGTTACCAATAATAGATTGTAAATCTTCAAATTGATCTTGTTCTAACCATGAGATATTACTAGAAAGTAAAGTATGAACTTCCTCAAAATCTTCATAAAAAATAATAGGAGGAGATTTTTGTTTAAGAGGCTGTAGAATTTGATAAGTATTAACACTTCCGGTACTAGGAAAATCGTCTTCTACTTCTAAATCATCAAGATTTTTTAATACTCCTTCTAATTCTGATTGAGGATCATCGATAATAACTGTACTTCTAGCAACATCATTAAATAAATTATCTAAATCATCAATATCAGCATTTTCTTGAATAAAAGTATTTTTATAATTTGATACAGAGGAATCATAAGAATTGTTATCTTGAAATAATTGTGAGAAATCTTCAGAAATCTCATCACTATCAATATTACCTAAAGATAAAGTATTGGAATCGTCATCAGAGAGAAAATCCCAATCTTGGGAAGAATCTTCTTCTCCCTCTTTCTGCCATTGATCAATTTTGATATTCTCACTATTTTGCTCATTAAAAATATTACTAATATCATCTGTATTCTCTGGACGACTAGAGTTAGTTACAAAATCTTGTTCACTTAAAAATACTGAACTAACTTGTTGATTTTCATCGGCAAAAGAATCATCTTCTAGCCAATCGTCTAATAAGCTATCATCATCAGATATACCTAAATCCGTCAATATATCACTATCATCATCATCAGAAATCTTTGTTTCGTCTGTTAGGTTTGGCGGAGAAAAATTAGAATCAATTTGGGTTTCTCGCCATAAATCTCTTTCGAGAGTATTTTTAGAATTATAAACTTCTTCAATGGGTACTTTTATTTCACCATAAATTGTTTCTAAATCCATTAATCTAGCACGAGATTGAGGTGCTAAACTTCGTAACGTCTCGCCAACACAAATAGAGTTAATTTCATTTTTGAGTAAATATTCCCCAGCGTTTTTTATTTCTTTAATAATTAGTTTAGTTGTAGAGTTATAGTCATTTTCTGGTTTGACAATGGCTATTTTTGCTGTTTCCATTATCTCAACCCAACCAAAAAGGTTTTGTTTTTTTCCTTGAACTGATAAGTAATCGCAATGTGATTTTAAAGTTTCTCGATTACGACTACTATCTCCTTCTTTCAAGACTTTTAACATTTCTCCAAGACGCAGAAGTGCTTGTTTATATAGTTTTTGGTGTTGATTGGCTTGTTCGCTGGTAATCATAGACATTCTTTTAAGAAGTTTCAACTCTAAACAATTAATGAATTAGAAAGCTAAAATTTTTTGGTGGGTATTAATTGAGATTTTGCATTAACAATAAAATATACTAATTAGAGTCGTAATAGAGGAGATAATAAAAAGAATTTATTTAAACTATGGTAAAACTGATTTTTTTTTCGTTTCTCTAATAAGTATTTTCGTAAAAAATGCTAGATCTAATATATTGATGAAAGAAATTATGACCGTTATTAGCCACTAATTTTCTCAAGTATAACTTAATGATAACTATTTTCAATGGTTTGAGATGATAAATTTTTGATAACAATTAAGATGATTTCTACTTCTTCTCACCATAAAAGAATTACACATTTTACTACTTATAATTGAGATTTTCTGAGTAAAGGGCAAAACTTAACATTATTGTAGTATAATTTATACATAAATTTTAGTGGAATAGGAAGATAGGATACAGGAGATAGTAATAAGAATTGATTTCAACTTATGAAAAATTTATTTTTTACTATTATTTACCTTGATTTAATTATTTTTCTTCCTTAAAATTTGAACACTTATTACTCTATAGCTCTTATTTTAAAAAAATTTTAATCTCGAACTCTAGTTATTGTAAAGCTATTAGCTATCACTTTTACCATAGTAAAATTTACAGATTTGTTTTTTTATCTTTAATCACTCACACATTATTTTAAGATTGCTATATATTCTTAACAAAATTTATTAAATTAATCATCATGGAGTTTTTTTCTTGGGAAATAAGTCGTAGTACTATCGTGGGCAGTTGTCTCTGGTGTTTAGCGTTATATATTAGTTTTGCTTCTTTAAGAGAATCGATTATTGACGGCTTAAATCGAGGATTTAATTATGCACAAAATTTCATTTTTACTAATGAAAAAGTATTTAACCCCATTCAAAGGGAATCTCAAAACGTTTTTTTAGCTTCTTTAACCAGTATTATTCCTTTTTTTATTATTGCTATTATTTGTAATTTAGTAGTAGAAATTGCCCTAGGTAAAAGTTGGTTAATCAGTGTGGGAATTTTAGCTTGTATTGCCTGTGCTGTTTATGATTTAGGGCGACGAGATTCTCAAAGATAATTTAATAATTAAAGACAAAAAAATACTTAAAACAATTTTTTACTATGGGTTAAATACTGAAAAAATGGAATACTTTAATCAAACTTTAGCAGTAACTCAAAGAATATTAACAGAATTATTTAGAAGGAAAAGAAGTTTAATATTTTGGATAATTTTTCCTATCTTTATTCTATTAATTAATAGTTATATCATCGCCGAAAGAGCTAAAATAACCACGGCTTTAGCCATGAAAATTTCTGCTCCCTCTAGCCTCGTAGGTGCGGCTTTATTTTTTAGTTGTTTAGGCGGTTGTATTGCTACTATTGTGGGTGAAAGAGAACAAAAAACCCTGAAACGTTTATTTATTTCTCCCCTTCGTGGAGTTTCTTATTTTTTAGGGATTTTTTTCGCTCACTGTGTTATTGGTATTTTGCAAACTATTTTAGTTTATAGTGTACTTTTTATTAACGGTAAATCCATATCAGGCTCAATTATTTTGGGTTTAATAATCATCTTTTTAAGTATTATTAGTTATGTTGGTTTAGGTTTTATTTTAGGTACTCAATTAGCAAAAAGAACAGAAGATGTTAATGCTATTGTGGCGACTTTTGGCGTACCTTTATTAATTATGGGGGGGACTTTTTTCCCTAGTTCTTTATTCTCTAAAAAAATGTTAGCGATCGCTCAATTTAATCCTATTTTTCATATGAATGAGGCTTTAATTGATGTTTGGGGAAAAGGAAAATATTTTGATGAAATTAAAGGTCATTTTTTTTTCCTCACTATCTTTGCTATTACTATGATATTTTTAGGATGGTTATGTTATGAAAAAATGATAAAAGCAGAAAAAACACTTTAATAATTAATAATTAATAATTAATAATTAGCAATTAACAATTTTAAAAATTTATTAGCTCTTTTTTTACTTATTACTTAAAGAAAAATGCACATTTTAATTAGTAACGATGATGGCATTTTTGCCCTCGGTATTCGTACTCTAGCTAATACCATAGCTTCTCACGGACATAAAGTTACAGTAGTAGCACCAGATCGAGAAAGATCCGCTACTGGTCATGGTTTAACCCTTCATCATCCCATTCGTGCAGATATTATTGAAGGAATTTTTAGTCCAAAAGTTACAGCTTGGTCATGTTCAGGTACTCCCTCAGATTGTGTTAAATTAGGCTTAAGTGCCATACTTCAAGAGAAACCTGACTTTGTACTAGCTGGTATCAATCAAGGCTCTAATTTAGGCACTGATATATTATATTCTGGTACGGTTTCCGCCGCTATGGAAGGCACAATAGACGGTATTACAAGTATTGCCTTGAGTTTAGCCAGTTTTACGAAAAAAGAGTTTCAACCTTCTGCTAATTATGCCGTAAAGTTAATCCAGCAATTAACCAAAAATCCTTTACCTGAAGCGACGTTACTGAATGTAAATATTCCTCCTGTACCCGAATCGGATATTATCGGAGTCAAAATTACTCGTCAAGGTATTCGGCGGTATATTGAAAATTTCCAAGAAAGACTAGATCCTAGAGGTAGAAGTTATTATTGGTTAGCAGGGGAATTAGTCGAAGAAGTCGAACAACCAGAACATATTTACTTACCTCCTGATTTACCCACCGATGTTCAAGCTAATCAAGAAAATTATATTACTATTACACCTTTACAATATAATTTAACCGATGTTGTTACCATTCAAAGACTGCAAAAAAATACTTTGTTATTTTAGATAGATAGTAGTCTTTAAAGTTTTAATTTTTGATTAAAGGCAATGATCAATATCATAAGTAAGTTCTAAAAATTAATTGTATGTTTACTTTATTCTTGACCAATTTACATTGATAATTAATGATAGATAAAAGTTTATTTATAGATAAAAAGCTATAATAATTAAGCCTTTTTACCTTCAATTTGGAGGGAATAAATAAAATAAAGTCCTCATATTTGGGGCATAAAGGGCAAAATCAACCATTAAATAAAAAATTATGTTAACTACTGAATCAATTTTAGAAGTATTAAAACCAGTTCAAGATCCTGAATTACAAAAAAGTTTAGTAGAATTAAACATGATCCGTAACGTAACGGTAAAAGATGGTAATGTTAATTTTACTCTCGTATTGACTACTCCTGCTTGTCCATTAAAAGAATTTATTAGAGAAGATTGTGAGAAAGCCGTTAAAAAATTAGGGGGTGTGGAGTCAGTATCTATTGAAATTACAGCCGAAACGCCTCAACAAAAACCTTTACCAAATAGACAATCAGTAAATCAAGTAAAAAATATTATTGCCATTTCTAGCGGTAAAGGTGGAGTTGGTAAAAGTACTGTTTCTGTAAATGTTGCCGTTGCCCTTGCCCAAATGGGGGCTAAAGTTGGTTTATTAGATGCTGATATTTATGGTCCAAATGTACCAACAATGTTGGGTTTAAATGATGTGCCTATTGAGGTAGAAAAATCTTCAGGGGGAGATATTCTACAACCTGCTTTTAATCATGGTGTCAAAATGGTTTCTATGGGCTTTTTAATTGATCCTGATCAGCCTGTAATGTGGCGTGGTCCAATGTTAAACGGTATCATACGTCAATTTTTATATCAAGTCAATTGGGGAGAGTTAGATTATTTAATTGTTGATATGCCACCTGGCACAGGTGACGCACAATTAACTTTAGCTCAAGCTGCACCCCTTTCAGGAGCAGTAATTGTCACCACTCCCCAAACTATCTCTTTACAAGATGCTCGTAGGGGCTTAAAAATGTTTGAACAGTTAGGCACAAATATTCTTGGATTGGTGGAAAATATGAGCTATTTTATCCCTCCTGATATGCCTGATAAAAATTATGACCTTTTTGGGTCTGGTGGTGGTGAAAAAGCCTCTAAAGAGTTAAATGTACCTTTACTAGGTTGTATTCCTTTAGAAATTTCTCTCCGAGAAGGAGGAGACTCTGGTATTCCTATTGTTGTCGGAAATCCTGAATCGGCTTCGGCCATCGCTCTTACAAAAATAGCTCAACAAATAGCTGCGAAAGTATCTGTCATAGCATTACAGTAGTTTTTTGTCAAAAGTAAAAAAACCCTCCACCAATAAAGGCAGAGGGTTAAAATTTTATTTAATCACTAACTAATAAAGTAAACCAGTTATTAACCGAACTTACCGGCAGTAGAAGCAATTAAGAAGGCTGCGTAGGTGAGAATATAGCCGACGGTAAAGTGAGCTAAACCAACTAAACGAGCCTGAACGATTGAAAGAGCAACGGGTTTATCTTTCCAGCGAACAATGTTAGCTAGAGGAGTACGTTCGTGAGCCCAAACGATGGTTTCGATTAATTCTTGCCAATATCCACGCCAAGAAATTAAGAACATGAAGCCAGTTGCCCAAACAAGGTGTCCGAATAAGAACATCCAAGCCCAAACGGAGAGGTTATTTACACCGTAAGGATTATAACCGTTGATTAACTGAGCGGAGTTTGCCCATAAGTAATCTCTGAACCAACCCATTAAATAGGTAGAGTTTTCGTTAAACTGAGCAACGTTACCAGTCCAGATACCGAGGTGTTTCCAATGCCAGTAGAAGGTTAACCAACCCAAAGTATTTAGCATCCAGAACATAGCTAAGTAGAAGGAATCCCATGCAGAGATGTCACAAGTACCGCCACGACCAGGTCCATCACAAGGGAAGGAGAAACCGAAGTCTTTTTTGTCGGGCATTAATTTAGAACCACGAGCATCTAAAGCACCTTTAACAAGAATTAAAGTGGTGGTGTGTAATCCTAAGGCGATGGCATGATGGACTAAGAAGTCACCAGGTCCAATGTTAAGGAATAAAGAGTTAGTACCGCTATTGATAGCTTCTAACCAACCGGGTAACCATACATTGGCATAGTTAGGATAAGCAGTATAAGCAATGCTATCAGGGTTAGATAATAAAGTATCAAAACCATAGAGAGCTTTACCAGAAGCAGCTTGAACGAACTGAGCAAATACTGGTTCGATTAAGATTTGTTTCTCAGGAGTACCGAAAGCAACCACAACATCATTATGAACATAAAGTCCTAAAGTGTGGAAACCTAAGAAAAGAGATACCCAGCTTAAGTGAGAAATAATCGCCTCTTTGTGTTCTAACATCCGAGCTAAAACGTTATCTTTGTTAGCTTCAGGATCATAGTCACGAACGAAGAAAATCGCACCGTGAGCAAAAGCACCAACCATCAAGAAACCTGCAATATACTGATGATGAGTATAAAGAGCGGCTTGGGTAGTATAGTCTTTAGCGATGAACGCATAAGAAGGCAGAGAGTACATATGTTGAGCAACCAAAGAAGTGATAACTCCTAAACTAGCTAGGGCTAAACCTAACTGGAAATGTAAAGAGTTATTAATGGTGTCATAAAGTCCTCTGTGTCCTGCTCCTAATTTACCCGAAGGTGGTTTGTGAGCGGCTAAGATGTCCTTAATACTGTGACCAATACCCCAATTAGTGCGGTACATATGACCAGCAATAATGAAGATAACAGCGATGGCCAAATGGTGGTGAGCAATGTCAGTCAACCATAAGGATTCGGTTTGAGGATGGAAACCACCTAAGAAAGTTAGGATTGCAGTTCCAGCACCATCAGAAGTTCCGAATACTTGACTAGCTGTATCAGGGTTTTGAGCATAAACGCCCCAGTTACCAGTAAAGAAAGGAGCAAGTCCAGCGGGGTGAGGTTTAACACTTAAGAAGTTATCCCAACCAACGTGTACACCACGAGATTCAGGAATAGCAACGTGTACTAAGTGACCAGCCCATGCTAAAGAGCTAACACCGAATAAACCAGCCAAATGGTGATTTAAACGAGATTCAGCATTTTTAAACCAAGAAAGGCTAGGACGGAACTTAGGTTGTAAGTGTAACCAACCAGCAAACAAGAATATAGCAGACAGAATTAAAAGGAAAACTGAACCAGTATATAAATCTTGATTAGTGGTCATCCCGATGGTATAGAACCAATGGTAAACACCAGAATAAGCAACGTTTACAGGGCCTGATGCACCCGCTTGGGTGAAAGCATCAATAGCACCTTGACCGAAATGAGGATCCCAAATTGCATGGGCGATGGGACGGACGTTTAAAGGATCTTTGATCCACTGCTCAAAATTGCCTTGCCAAGCTACATGGAATACAGTACCGGAAGTCCATAGAAAGATGATTGCCAAATGACCGAAATGAGAAGCAAAAATCTTTTGGTAGAGATTCTCTTCGGTCATACCGTCATGGGTTTCAAAGTCATGAGCGGTAGCAATTCCGTACCATATCCGTCTTGTAGTTGGATCTTGGGCTAAATCTTGGCTAAATTTGGGAAATTTAGTTGCCATAGCTTTTTAAAGGAATTCTCCTGTTACACAATGAGGGTCAACGATTCAAATACGCTGCTCTATTTTGTTTTTTGCTCTTGCCCAGAGAGTTAAATATTTAAAATCTCTAGGCAAGTTTTTTAAAGTTGTTTTTTAAGAAGTTAATCATCAAGTATAGAAACTTTTTGATCGACTCTTGATTTTTGAAAACGGCTTTATTGGTTATTTTATAACTTATCTTGCCGAGTTTACCCCCACTTGTTAGTGAAAGTTTACATTCTTAACCAACCGATAGGATACGGCAGAGGAAGAACGCCCATGTAGTTACAATACCACCTAAGAGATAGTGAGCTACACCTACAGCACGACCTTGAATAATACTCAAAGCGCGAGGTTGGATGGCGGGGGCTAATTTGAGTTTATTATGAGCCCAAACAATGGATTCGATTAACTCTTGCCAATAGCCACGTCCACTGAAAAGGAACATTAAGCTAAAAGCGAAGATAAAGTGACCTGCTAAGAACATGATGCCATAAGCAGATAAAGCTGAACCGTAAGAGTTAATTACGTTGGCGGCTTGTGCCCATAAGAAGTCTCTTAACCAACCGTTGATAGTAATAGCACTTTGGGCGAAATTACCACCAGTAATGTGAGAAACACTACCATCAGGTAAGACAGTTCCCCAAATATCGGATTGCATTTTCCAACTAAAGTGGAAGATTACCACAGAGATGGAGTTATACATCCAGAATAAGCCTAAGAATACATGATCCCATCCAGATACTTGACAAGTACCACCACGACCGGGTCCATCACAAGGGAAGCGGAAGCCTAACTCAGCTTTGTCGGGGACAAGTCTCGAGCTACGGGCATAAAGCACACCTTTAAGAAGAATTAAAACGGTAACGTGAATGGTGAATGCGTGAATATGGTGAACCATGAAATCCGCAGTACCTAAAGTCATAGGCATCATCGCTACTTTGCCACCGACAGCAACAATGTCTCCGCCGAATACAGGGCTAACACCAGCACCAGCAAAAGGAGCAGTTACACCAGCTGCTGCTGTGTGAAGACCTTGAATCCATTGAGCAAAAACAGGTTGTAATTGAATTGCTGAGTCAGAGAACATATCTTGGGGACGACCTAAAGCTCTCATGGTGTCATTATGAATGTACAACCCGAAGCTATGGAAGCCTAACCAAATACATACCCAGTTGAGGTGAGAAATAATCGCATCACGATGACGTAATACTCTGTCCAAAAGGTTATTAACGTTTTTCGCTGGATCATAATCACGAACCATGAAGATTGAAGCGTGAGCCCCTGCACCGACGATGAAGAATGCACCGATCCACATATGATGAGTAAACAGTGATAACTGTGTACCATAGTCTGTGGCCAAGTAAGGGTAAGGAGGCATTGCGTACATATGTTGAGCAACAATAATAGTCAAAGAACCTAATAAAGCGAGGTTAATGGCTAATTGTGCGTGCCATGATGTGGTTAAGATTTCGTAGAGTCCTTTGTGACCTTCGCCAGTGAATGGTCCTTTATGTCCTTCTAAGATTTCTTTCATGCTATGACCGATTCCCCAGTTGGTGCGGTACATATGACCAGCGATGATGAATAATACTGCGATCGCCAAGTGATGGTGAGCGGTATCAGACAACCATAAGCCACCAGTTACAGGATTTAAACCACCTTTAAAAGTTAAGAAGTCAGAATAAACTCCCCAATTTAAAGTAAAGAATGGTGTTAAACCTTGAGCAAAGCTAGGGTATAACTCAGCCATTTTGGAGGGATCTAGGATAAACTCATGAGGTAAAGGAATGTCACCGGGTGCAACTCCTGCATCTAACAATTTATTAATTGGTAAAGATACATGAATTTGGTGTCCAGCCCAACCTAAAGAGCCTAATCCTAATAAACCAGCTAAATGGTGGTTCATCATGGATTCCACATTTTGAAACCATTCCAACTTAGGAGCTGCTTTGTGGTAGTGAAACCAACCAGCGAAGAGCATTAAACCTGCCATTACTAAACCACCGATAGCGGTAACGTAAAGCTGATACTCGTTAGTGAAGCCAGAAGCTCTCCATAATTGGAATAAGCCAGATGTGATTTGAATACCGTGGAAACCACCGCCAACGTCGGCGTTGAGGATGTCTTGACCTACAATAGGCCAAACAACTTGGGCGCTTGGTTTAATGTTTAAAGGATCAGCTAACCATGCGGAGTAGTTAGAAAACTTAGCTCCGTGGAAGTACATCCCACTTAACCAAACAAATACTACTGCTAAATGACCGAAGTGAGCGCTGAAGATTTTACGAGAAATATCTTCTAAATCACTGGTTTGACTATCGAAATCGTGGGCATCGGCGTGAAGATTCCAAATCCAAGTTGTGGTTTTGGGTCCTCTAGCTAAAGTGCGATCGAAGTGTCCTGGTTTTCCCCATTTTTCAAAAGAGGTAGGAACTGGATCTTTATCAACAATAACTTTAGCTTTCGCCTCTTTCTGAGGGCTTACTGTCATGAGGTATCCTCTCTCGACAAAATACTTTAACTACTACATTAACCAAGATGATAATGGTATTTTGACTCAGTTGTGGGAATTGCTTAACAATATTTAAAATTTGCTTAACATTCCCTCATACAAGGTTTTTAATTTTAATGTTTTCTCATTTAAGTCAAGATTCTGTTACTTTTCTTTATATTGACTAATAGGTAATTCGTAATCAGTAATGGGCAATAAGTAATAGAATGAAGATTAATTATTAACTCTTAAGATACTCATGGATACAAAGACATTTAAACGTACTCTTCAACAGTCAGATAACTATCATCGCAAAGGATTTGGTCATCAGGAACAAGTTACGGCTACTTTAAACCAAGAATATCAAAGTAATTTAATTCAAAATATTCGTCAAAATAATTATCAAATAACCAGAGAAAATGTAACCATTCGTCTGGCTGAAGCATTTGGTTTTTGTTGGGGTGTCGAAAGGGCAGTGGCAATGGCTTACGAAACTCGTACACATTTTCCACAGGAAAAAATATGGATCACGAATGAAATTATACACAATCCATCTGTAAATCAGCGTTTAAAGGAAATGAATGTAGATTTTATTCCCTTTAAGGAAGGAAAGAAAGACTTTTCTGTGGTTAATAGTAACGAGGTAGTTATTTTACCTGCTTTTGGTGCGAGTGTTGGGGAGATGCAGTTACTAAATGATAAAAATTGTACTATTGTTGATACAACTTGCCCTTGGGTTTCTAAAGTTTGGAATTCTGTAGAAAAACATAAAAAACGTAGTTATACTTCTATTATTCACGGTAAATATCAACATGAAGAAACCGTTGCTACAAGTTCATTTGCTAATATTTATTTAGTCGTCTTAAATATGGAAGAAGCAAAATATGTTTCTAATTATATTCTTAACGGTGGCGATCGCACAGAGTTTTTGACAAAATTTAAAAATGCTTATTCAGAGGGTTTTAACCCTGATACTGATTTAGAAAGAGTGGGTATTGCGAATCAAACTACGATGTTAAAAAGTGAAACCGAAGCTATCGGGAAGTTATTTGAGCAAACTATGATGAAAAAATATAATCCGACACAATTAAATGAACATTTTATGAGCTTCAACACTATATGTGATGCGACTCAAGAAAGACAGGATGCGATGCTCAATTTAGTGAAAGAAAAACTAGATTTAATAGTGGTAATTGGCGGTTTTAATTCATCTAATACAACTCATTTGCAAGAAATTTCTGGGGAATACAATATTCCTTCTTATCATATTGATAGTGGTGATCGTATTTTCGTTTTAGATAATAAAATTGAACATAAACCTCTTGAAACAGATTTAGAGATTAAAAATAATTGGCTTGGGGAAGGGGAAATAACTATAGGAGTAACCTCTGGTGCTTCCACTCCTGATAAAGTTGTGGAGGATGTTATTGAAAAAATTTTTGCAACTAAAAAATTGATAAATTAGCCGTGAAGATAAGAGATAATAATAGGAAAGGTGGGGTAAAAAGGCGAAAGTACATTCCTATCTCCTATCTCCTATCTCCTAATTATTCCTCCATTTTTTGACTTCTGAGGGAATAGCCATTAAATTTTGTCCTTCATATATATAAAATACTTCTGTAATCTCACCTGATCTTTTGAGAGGAATTTGGGCTATTTCTCGCCAAGATTGAAAATATTTACTATATTTAACGTTGATCAGATTTTCTTGGGCAAACCTTTTTGTGGTAATATACAATCCTTGTTTACCTATTAAGTTTTTGGCGGGATACCAATACATAAATCCTCGACTATCATCGCAAAAACAAGTTATCGGTATTTTTTTAAGTGGTGCGATCGCCATACCAATGTAACCACCAAGATAATACTGATTGGTAAAAATAAAATCAGCTTGTGAAAGAGATTGAGAAAAAGCAGAAGATGAAGCTAAATTATTTCTTAATTGTACAACATCAATTAATTCTGTAGAAGGATCATTTTGTGGGGAAATTAAACCTTGAAAAAAATTATTCTGATTCGGCTTTTGCAGTAAACCAATATTGAAGTGTAGTAAAGAAATTATGACAATGGTATGAAAAATAAGGAAGGAAAAAAACAACCAACGTTGGATAAATTTGGAGGAATAATTATTATGAGCATGATGTCCTAAAATTAATGTTAATCCCCAAAAACCGGGCATTGGCCATGTGGGTAAAATTTGAGTAACTGCGCCTAAAATAGTAAAACCAATGGTTAAAGGTAAAGAAACCCATAAAATTAGCTGATAACGATAATTTGGCTTGGTGGTTATCTCACTCCAGAAGGTTTTTATACTCAACCACCAAAGAGGAAAACCAAAGCTAGGAAATAAATAACCGATTCCCACTAAAGCCACAAGAAAAATATTAAAAGGATTAATTGTTAAAGAAGAAGAAGAATTGCTGTTAAAACGTCCCGATAATTGAAAGCTAAAAGAAATCCAATTGTGTTGCCAATTCCAATATAAAAGGGGAAATAAAGTTAGAATAAATAATGCAAAACTAACAATTAACCAACCAGATGTAAATACTCGTCGATAAGGAGGATTAAAAACACAAAATCCCAGTAATCCTAATCCTAAAATAAAACCGTGATATTTTCCTAAACAGGCTAAACCAAGAAAAATTCCGATGAAACTTAAACGATAAGTTGGTTGATAATTATAGGGATTTTCCTTGACAAAAAACTCATGAACAGCACAAAGTAATACTAATGTCCAAAAAAAGATTAATGGTCCATCGGGTAAAGTTAACACTCCAAAAGCGGTAGTAAAAATAGGAATCAAAGATGCAATTATCAGAGTTAGTAAAGCGCTTTTATCTCCAAATAATTTTTTTGCTGTCAAATAAAGAAAATATAAACTTCCCGTAAAAATAATTAATGTACCAATTCTGAGGGTAAATTGATTTACTTCTCCTGTTAACCAGACTCCGAAACCTGTTGTTAAAGATACTAGAAAAGGATGATCAAAATAACTCCAATCTAAATTTTGGGTATAAAGATAATAATAAGCCTCGTCGTATCCTGAATATAAATAAAGTGCAATAATTGCTCGTATAATTAACCCTATTAAGAGAATTGTGATTACTGGATAAGATAAAATTGATAAGTTTTTAGTTTTGATCATTAATTCTATTGCTAAAATCGTCACTAAATAAAGTTAATATATATGTTGAAAAAAAAGTTTTTTGATCAGTCTAATATTTATAAGTCTAATTTATTATTTTAAGTTGAATGCGCACTTTTAAGCTATCAATCATGGACACCTATTTAGTAAAAGAGTTAGTGACTCCTTTCTTCTTTAGTGTAGGAATTTTTACTGTTTTAGGAGTTGCTATCGCAACTTTATCTGATTTAAGCTATAAAATTGTCAACTCAAATTTACCGTTAATTTCCGCCATAGAAATTTTTTTCTTAAAAATACCTGAATATATTGCTTATGGATTGCCTATATCAGTATTGTTAAGTACTTTAATAACTTATAGTCGCTTAAGTAAAGATAGTGAAATAATAGCTTTAAGGTGTGGTGGAATCAGTATTTTTCGCTTAATTACTCCTGCTTTAATTTTAAGTTTATTTGTAACATCATTTACTTTTATCTTCAATGAATTAGTCGTTCCAAATACTAATTACAAGATAACAACAATTTTAGTACAACAGTTAAATGAACAGAGAAAGTTTTTATTAAGACAAGATATTTTTTACCCTGAATATGTAGAAGTAAAACAAGATAATGGTAAAAATAGTAAACAATTAAAAACCCTATTTTATGCGGAAAAATTTGATGGGGAAAATATGCAATCTTTAACTATTTTAGACACAGAAAAAAAAGTACTAAATAAAGTAATTATGTCAGAAAGAGGTTCATGGAATAATCAAAATCAAGTATGGGATTTATTCAATGGAGTAATTTATGATGTTGCAGAAAATCCTTTAATAGCAAAAGGATCATTTTTTCAAAAAACCCAAATTTCTTTCTCAAAAACACCTTTAGAATTAGCTTCCAAAAGTAGAGATCCCTATGAAATGAATATATTTCAATCTCAAGAATATATTAAATTGTTAAGGTTATTAGGAGATGAAAAAAATGTGCTAATGTTTCAAGTACGCACAGCACAAAAAATAGCTTTTCCTTTTGTCTGTATCATATTTGCTTTAGTGGGCTCATCTTTAGGTTGTCTCCCAAATACTGCTAGTAAAGCCACCAGTTTTAGTTTATGTGTCGGTGTTGTTTTTGGCTATTATATGATTAGTTTTTTTATCGGTAGTTTAGGATTAATTGGTGCAATTTCTCCTTTTATGGCGGCATGGATACCTAACGTTTTAGGTTTATTAATCAGTATTTATTTATTATTTAAACCTCGTTTTGCTTAATGAAATTGATCAATATTTTTTTTGTAAACTGAAACATTAAATAGAATAAAAATGATTAATAAATAAAGTATAAATAATTAATTTTCGTATTTTTATTATAAATTTTTACTATTATTTCCTATATTTTTGACTCGTTAAGGTAAGTTCAAAAAATTACATTCTTTTTCTTTTTATTGATAATTAATTTTCTCGATCTTGTTCAACTTTTGCTTGTCTTAAATATTCTTGTCCGGCACCAACTACAAAACCAATACCAATGCCCCATATACCATAAGAACGTATCCAACTACGATAAACCGCTCTATCGTATTTTAAACCAATTTCATTAGGTTGTCCTACTTTAGCTAAACCCAAACCTAACATAAAGCCAATTATTGCCGTTATTATGGCTGAAAATAAAATACGTTTTCCATTCATAACTATTATGTTTAATCAATTAACTGATAATTTTATCTCAATTTAGGTTAGTAAAAGATTTTCGATGGCAATCATATCAATTAAAAAAGGTGTTGATGGTTAAATTTTTCTCATTAAAACCCGTTACAATCGATGACGATATTCACTAGGTGTTAAACCCGTCCATTTTTTGAATGCTCTAGTAAAATTATTTACTTCACTATAATTAAGTTCAAAAGCAATGTCACCAATTTTTATGGTGTTATCTTTTAAGTATTCAACCGCTAATTGAAATCTTACTTGATTTAATAAATGAGAATAACTCAAACCTTTATGTGCTAAACATCTTTGCAGACTTCTTTTACTCGTACCGACAGAATCTACTATGGTTTGTATTTGAATATTACCGCCAAATAATTGAGAGCGAATCAATAATTTAAGGGCATCGACAAAATCCACAGGAAGGTTGAGTAAGTTCATTCGTTCGTATAAATTTTGTTCATCATCATTGCTATGGTGATACTTTTTTTCAAGGGGTAAATAAAGAAGATTTTTAGAAATACCCATAGAATTATAAGGTTGATTGAAGCGTATCCGACACTGAGAAAATAAATTTATGTTTGACAATCCTTTTATGGTTTGCCCTTGAAAACATAAATCCGTAGGATGCAAGTCAAAACCCATGATCGATCTAATTGCCTTCAAGTGAGACAAAAAACCATAATAACTTGCTTGTTGATTTTCACAATGTTTCAAGTTAAGATATTGATGATTAAACCAAATACGATCATTATCTTCCGTTAACCATACTTTCACCCCTGAACTATAGGTTCTTTTAAGTAGCGATACAATAGTTCTTAATAAATCATAACCTGTTAAAGATTGACTAATAATTTTACCGAATAAACCTATATCCTCTATTTCCAATTTTTGACTAGCTAAAATTCCGAACAATTCCTCCCCTTCACGACGAGCAAAAAAATTGAGAGTATCAAAGGCTTGATAAAGGGAAAGTACATTTTCTGAGTGGGAAAAAATATTTTCTGGAAGTTTGCTTTGGCGAGTAAACTCTTGGGAAGAAATACCATTTTCGTTTAAAAATTTGAGCAGGGGCAAAAGACTACTTGCCCGAACTAATGGTAAATTGCTTATCATAGATAAAGTTAGTGCATGGTATTTATATTTTTTAATATATTTGGCACAAAATGATAAATAAAGAATAATTATAAATATCTAGTATGAATGATTAGATTATTTTTTCTTGAATACTTTATTCATTAAACTTAAATATAATTATTATGTTTGCCAGATTAATTTTATTGTCTGCGTCTAGTTTCTTTCTTTTTACCTCCATAAGTCCTATTCGGGCGGAAACTTGTAAACCCTTACCCTTAGTAGGTGGAGAGGGAAGCACAGTTACTAAAACCGTTTCTCAACCCACAATTCCCACTCGTTTTGGCAATATTACAAATAATAATTGGAATACCGATTGGGCAGTATCTGGGGGAAATAATAATTTTAAGCGTTATGTTGTGACGATTACTTCTGAGGATGACAATGCTTTTGATGTCAGAATGTATCTTAAATATAGTGATCAAACTGCAGACGAATTTTTTAATCAAGAGAGTGTCACGATTAATCCGAGTAAACCCTTAAAAATAGCTTCCAATCCCCGTAAAGGTACTCAACCCTATCAAGTTAATTTATTCGTGAATGGCATTGCTTCTTTTGGTAAAACTTATACGGCAACGGTTATGGGTTGCAATTAATCATGTCACTTAAGATTTTTTTCCTTTGGCTAATTATCTTGAACCCACTGTTGCCCATATTGAATATTATTGTCCATCCAAAAAAACTGATATTTATATTTTTTAACATATTTGGCACGAAATGATAAGCATAGTATTGGTATTGAACTGATAATGATTATTAGAGGCTTATACAGTGTTCAACAGTCAAGACACTTTACTGATAACTTGACCTTAAGTTTTACCTTTATTCACAATTTTTAACTTGTTAACTTCATGAAATTTTTAACCAAATTAAAACTTACAACGTTCACTATATCAGCGTTATTAAGTTGTAGTTCTATTAGTTTAGCCAAAATTCCTCAGATCCATCAAATAGCTCAGATGGAAAATACTAATAATTCTGCTCCTCAACAGTCCTCTCTCCCCTTCAGTGACATTGAGAAAAATGTTTATAAATCGGAAATTATCAGGGCGTGGGAATTAAAAATTATTGCAGGATTTCCTGATGGTACTTTTGCCCCAAATAAACCTGTTACCAGAGAACAAGCTATATCGATGATTGTTGATGCGATAAGTACGATGACTACTGTAGATCTTAATGCTAAACCCACTCGTCCTGTCCGTCTTTTTACTGATGTACCTAGCGATCGCTGGAGTGCTCAAAAAATTGCTTGGGCACAGTGGAATATTTTTCCTACAGGTACGCTAACAGGTAAGTTTCGCCCTACGGAGAATATTACTCGTAGTGAGTTAGTGGACTTCCTGAGAAAATCCGCAGAAATGCTGAAAGTAAAAGCGGGACGTTCTCCAGCCTTGACTCCCACTCAACAACCCATCAATTTCTCCGATGTCTCTGGTTATAATCAACAGTTAACATTACAGATGTCAGCCTATTGTCAGATTGCTTCTCCTGTCAACGAGAAGGGTAACAAATTTGCTCCCACCAAACCTGTTCAGAGGGATTACACCGCCGCCGCCATCGTGCGTACCCTTAAGTGTGTTGAGAATGATACAAAATAATAAAGAACAAACTAGGTTAGGATTTTCGAGAAATAAATAATTGTCAATTCAGGTGCTGAAATTCAAGTACCTGTTTTTAGTCATTTATTGCCTATCTTAGATACTTCTGTTGTGTATTACTAAAAATTCGATGACACTTTAATGATAAGTCAAAAAAAATAACTCTACTTAATTTCAGCAACTAATTTCAATGTTTTTTTATAAATAAGTATATTCTCAATGAGTATCTCCAATACTTTCATTAAAAGACCTGTTTTAGCAACAGTTTGTTCTTTAGTCATCGTTTTAGCAGGGGCTATCGCTTTTCCTTTACTTCCTATCGCCAAATTACCTCAACTTGCACCAACTCAAGTAAAAGTTACCGCCTCCTATAATGGTGCAGATGCTCAAACCACTGTAAATACCGTCACCACAATTATAGAACGGGAAATTAATGGGGTAGAGAATATGAAATATATTAGCTCTAATACCAGTAATGACGGGGTTTCTAATATTACCGTAGCCTTTCCCACCAGTATTGATCGAAATGAAGCACAAGTTAACGTTCAAAATAGAGTATCTTTAGCAGAGCCAAAATTACCCGATTCCGTTAAGCAAACAGGGGTAAAAGTAGATAAAGCCTCTCCCAATATCCTCTTAGCCTATGCTTTTTATGCGGATAAAAATGACGAAGGAAAATCAATATATGACCCTGTTTTTATTAGTAACTACGTTGATTTATTTGTTACAGATGAAATTAAACGTATTTTTGGGGTAGGTTCAATTACAGTATTTGGAGAACGTAAATACGCTATGCGTATATGGCTAGACCCTTACAAGTTAGCATCTCGAAATCTTAGCGCCAGTGATGTGGTTCAAGCTATTCAAAATCAAAACTTACAAGTTGGAGCAGGGCGTATTGGTCAAGAGCCATCCCTTCCCGAACAACAGTTTGAAATTCCCCTTCGTAGCTCAGGACGTTTTAAGACTCCTCAAGAAGCGGAAGAATTAGTGGTAAAAGTGGGAGATAACGGCACTTTAATTAAACTTAGGAATGTTGGCACAATAGAATTAGGTGCGGAAAATTACGACACTTCAGCAGTTTACAATGGTAAACCTGCCATTGGTTTCGCTATTTATCAATTACCCGGCACAAATGCTTTAGCTACAGGAGAAGCCATTAAAAATAAGATTACAGAATTGCAAAATAGTTTCCCCCCCGGATTAAAAGTTGATGTGGCTTTTGATACCACAGATTTTGTTACCGTTGCCATCGATGATGTTAAGAGTAATACTTTTGAGGCGATTATTTATGCCATTATTACCATCATGATCTTTTTGCAAAATTGGCGTTTAGCGATTATTCCAGCTATTGCCATGCCTGTAGCGATGATCGGTTCATTAGCGGTGGTTTTAAGTTTCGGATTGGAATTAAATTTGTTAACTCTATTCGGGATTATTTTAGCTATCGGTACGGTGACAGATGACGGGGTGGTAATTGTGGAAGCGGTGCAAGTCAAAATGTCTCAAGGAATGAAACCGTTACAAGCCTCCCTCGATGCTATGGAAGAATTAGGAGGTGCGATTGTTGCTTCGGCGTTAAGTCAGTTAGCGATATTTATTCCCGTAGCCTTTTTCCCCGGTACAACAGGAATTGTTTATCGTCAATTTGCCATAACATTAGCCGCCGCCATTGTTTTTTCTACCTTTAACGCCCTCACTCTTTCACCTACTCTGGCATCTTTAATTTTACGCCCAAAAAATGCTGATCCCGATCCCCTCGATCGAACTATTAATTTCTTATTCGGTTGGTTTTTCCGTCTTTTTAACACCGTTTTTGGTTGGATTGAAAATCTTTACGGTAAGTTAATAACCGTCCTAACTAACATCAAATTAGTGATTATGATAATTTTTGTGGGGGGATTAGCGGCAACAGTATTTATGTATAGCATTATTCCCTCTGGTTTTATCCCTGAAGAAGATCAAGGATACTTTTTTATCTTGGGTAATTCTCCTTCTAATACCTCTTTAAACTATACCAATAAAGAAGTTGCCCAAGTGAATGATATTCTCAAAGATATTCCCGAAGTAAAAGGTTATCTAGGCATCGCAGGAACAAGTTTTGAAGGCAATAACTACAATAAATATCTTTTCTTTGCCCGTCTCAAGCCTTGGGAAGAACGATCTAACCCTGAGCAGTCAGCCTTTGGGTTATTAAGAAATCTCAATCAGGATTTAAGAGCTAAAATGACAGGCTCAAAAGTCGTGGCAATTAATGCTCCTGCCGTAGATGGTTTAAGTGCTACAGGCGGTTTAGAGTTTCAGTTGCAAAATCGAAGCGGTTTACCTATGGAAAGCATGATCGAAGTAGCACAAAAATATATTGCTAGTGCTAATGAACGCCCCGAATTGCAAAACGTCTTTACCCCATTTACATTTTACACAGATCAACAGGAAATCAACCTTGATCGAGATCAAATTAACGCCCTGAATGTGGATGTATCTGAAGTCTTAAACACCTTGCAAACCTATATTGGTTCTCGTTATATTAATGACTTCGTTTTTGCTAACCGTCAATATCGAGTTTATGCCCAAATGAAACCTGAATTTCGAGCCAATCCTTCAGATATTGAAAATCTTTATGTTAAATCTCGTAATGGTCAATTAGTACAACTCAGTAACCTTGTCACCATACAAAGCATTAATTATCCTCCTACCCTAACCAATTACAATATTTATCCCGCCATTAAAATTCAAGCCGCCCCTTCTAGTGGTTATCGGTACTTAAACAAAAATTATGCCCAAACAAAGCCCAAACTTGCTTTATAATTAGTAAATACCTCAATATTATCTTTTAACCATTGAAAAAAGCGAAAAGATATGGCGGTGCGAAACGCTTCTAAGGCTTCACCAAA
>NZ_JBGSUU010000126.1:0-34515 GCF_041753295.1 Geminocystis sp. | reverse complement strand
GACTGGATCTATTTTTTGACACCAGCGATTAAAACATGGTGGCATTGATGAAGATGTTGTTTCTTTCATTTTGACCTAAAAACGTTATAATACAAAAATTATAACCTAATTTCTTTTATCGTTTTGTTTAAGTACCGTTAGTAAACTTGACGTTTTAGTTCAAAATCAGTTGGTAAGTCATAATCTGGATCAACCATAAATATTCAATTATCAACCCTATTCGGAGTAAAAACTGAAGAATCGTCATGAATGCAGAAAGTGAGCGAAAAGTCCACCGATATTGATTATTTAATGACAAATGAATCCGATCAAAAAGTATTTGTAGAATTAATCAAAAAATATCAAGAAAATTTGGATTTAAAAACCATATATATAGCTGATAGTGCTTTATATACAGCAAGAAATTTGGCAGAAATGAAAAATAATAATATAGTGTGGTTAACTAGAGTTCCTTTTAATGTCAAAAAAGCAAAAAAACTGGTGAGAATAAAGGAAGAAAAAACATGGATACAGTCAGAGAATATGGGGTATAAATATATTGAGAAAAAAGTAAATTATCATGGGATAGACCAAAGATGGTTAATCATAGAAAGTGAAAAAAGAAAACAATCAGATTTGGAACAATTAGAAAAAAGAATAGAGGCAGAATCTCAGAAAACTCAAACAGGCAAATATTAAACCTACAATAGATTTAATCTATACATCAGGTTCGGGATTAGATCCTCATATTAGTATTGAATCCGCTCAAAATCAAGTTGAAAGAATTGCCATCGCCCGTAATCTGGAAACCAATCAATTGCAACAACTAATTCAACAAAACACTGAAGGGAGATTTTTAGGTATTTTTGGCGAACCTAGAGTAAATGTACTAAAATTTAATCTTCAACTTGATTTACTGTCAGGGAAAAGTTGAAAAAAATCTTAATTAGGGTTGTGGTGAATAAGTCATGAGTAAAGAATAAAAAAGTCCTTAAAGTAGAGTAATTTAATCGAATATTTAAGAAATATTTGTATTTTGTATCGTACCACAATGAGAACAATAAGGCATTAACTTATAGGTTAAATTATGACAATGATGACATTCTACATATTGACTATAACCACAATGGGGACAATGTAAATGATCATGATGAATTTTTTTTCCACAACTTAAACAACGAGATTTTTCGACTCTTTTACTAGCTTGATTTTGAGGGTTAAAAACGATTTGCTGAAAAAATTTAATGATAGCAAAACCAATGGCTGGAATTATAAATATATATAAATAATTAATTAAAAAAACTAAGCCACCGAAAATTATGGTAATAATATCTAGTAAAGATTTGAAAATAACTCCTATCTGTAAAAATTCAAATATTTTAATTAGTAACGGGATAAAAAAGATTACTAATAAATGCCAACTCATTAAACTAAGTAAGCCGTATCCTTTTTCTATGGCGAATTTATGAACAAATAAACTAATACATATTAAAGGTAATAAGAAAATAAGTTGGAAAATAATTTGAATACTAGGATACCAAAATAATGCTTTATCATAACCTTTTTTTACTTCATTAAAATTAGTATCAGAATTTAAAAATGAAATAAATTTGACGGTTTCAGGAGTTGTTAATAATTGTTGTTTTAAGTCTTTAATTTCTCCTTGAAGATTACTTATATTAAGATTATTTTTATCTAATTCTAGCCTTGCTTTTTGAGCTTCAACTTGATTTATAGATAAATTATTAGGTTGCCCTGCAATTTTTTCTAATAAAGTAGAATCATATTGACTGCGAATATTTTTATTTTTTCCTTGAAGGGAAGTGATTTGTCTTTGTTTATCTTCTATGGAGGTGAAAATTACTTTATTATTTGGCTTATTTATTTGCTCTTTAAGACTGCTAAAATTAACACAAATTGAAGATATTTTACCTAAATTTTTTTGAGAAGATTCTTGATAACTTGAAGGTAAATTTAGATTATTATTTAAGGCTTCACTTACTATTAAAAAATCTCTATCTTGATTATTATTTTGTTGATAATTTTGCCATGAAGTATAACAAGGATAGGCTTGATTAGGACTTAAATACCATCGACTAATACTATCTAATCCTGAAAAGACGTTAATTAAAATAAACAAATCAATGATAATAATAACCGTTAAACTTACTTTATTAACAGGCTCATTATTAATGTTTCTTGATTTAGTAAAAAATAAATCGATAAAGTTACGTATTTTTCTAAACATAGTTTATTTTAAGGAGCTAATAATAAATTTTTAGTGTAAATTTTACGTTAATATTAAAAGAATTAAATTAATTATCTAAATGAATTTTAACGGATTAGGTGCAAAATATTAGTAATATAGATAGAGATATTTTTTACAGTAAAAACAGTGCAATGGAAGCAATCAAAATTGGTATTATTGGCGGTAGTGGGTTATATAAAATGGAAGCCTTACAAGACATTGAAGAAATTACCCTCGATACGCCTTTTGGGAAACCTTCGGATAATTTTATTGTTGGCACATTAGATAATGCTAGAGTAGTTTTTCTTCCTCGTCATGGCAAAAATCATCATCTATTACCGACAGAATTACCTTTTAGAGCTAATATTTACGCATTAAAACAGTTAGGTGTCGAGTATATTGTATCAGCTTCTGCCGTTGGTTCACTACAACAACATATTAAACCCCTAGATTTAGTTATACCTGATCAATTTATTGATCGCACAAAAAATCGTGAAGCAACTTTTTTCGGTGACGGAATTGTGGCGCATATCGGCTTTGGAAATCCTGTTTGTAATCAATTAGGAAATATTCTTGATGAAGCTATCAAAAATTTAGATTTTCCTGATATTGACTTACATCATGGTGGTACTTATGTATGTATGGAAGGCCCAGCTTTTTCTACTATTGCCGAATCTAATCTTTATCGTAGTTGGGGTGCGAGTATTATCGGGATGACGAATTTAACAGAAGCTAAACTTGCTAGAGAAGCGGAAATTGCTTATGCTACTTTAGCTTTAGTTACCGATTATGACTGTTGGAATCCAGAGCATGATCATGTTACAGTTGAAACCGTTATCGCTAATTTATATCAAAACGCCGTCAATGCTCAAAAAGTGATTAGGGAAACGGTAAAATTAATTAACCGTAAACCCTTTGTTAGTGAAGCACATTCCGCCTTAAAAACAGCGATTTTTACTCCTTTAGATAAAGCGCCTATAGAGACGAAACAAAAATTAACAGAAATACTGAAAAAATACCTTTAATAAGTTTAACTTTTCTTTATCTGTAGGGTGGGCAGTGCCCACAATTTCTATTTATAATTTAATCATCCATTAATCATAAAATTATCGATAAAGATATTAAGAAAGGAGACAGAAGAAAAAAGAATTATCATGACTCGATTTTGTTTGCTAAAACATCCTCAATCTTGAGGATAAAATTTCTTATAATTAACCCAAATATATAGTAAGTTTATATAAACAATGAAGATAAAAAAAGTTATTATTAGCCTATTTATTTGTTGCTTTTTTTTCTTAACTTTTAACTTAAATAGTGAAGCAAATACAGACATTGAAACAATAAATGTTAGCTTAGGAAATGCCCAAGGAGAATTAAAGTTTATTCCTAATAAGTTTGATTTTAAAGTAGGGAAAAAATATAAATTAATCCTTGATAATCCTAGTCCAGAAAAACACTACTTTACCGCAAAAGACTTCGCTGATGCAAGTTGGACTCAAAAAGTACAAGCAGGAAAAGTGGAAATAAAAGGAGCAATTCATGAGTTAGAATTAAAGCCAGAAGGCACAGCAGATTGGGTTTTTGTGCCACAAAAAGAAGGTATTTATCAATTATATTGTTCCATAAAAGGCCATAAAGAGGCTGGAATGATAGGGGAATTAATAATTAATAATTAATACTTTAATATACCTAAATAATTTATGAGTTATTTTGACTCTTAACTTAGGCAAAATTAACTTATTATTTTCTGACAACTTAAATAGGATTGCTATGTTATCTTATTAATCAATATTCACAAGATTTAAGATTATTTACTGCTAACTTTTATTATAAAAATCAATGAAAAATTTACGAGATTTATTATTTAATTCTCTCAAAAATAACCGAGAAAATCCCCCTAAAACAAAAGGATTACCCCCCATGAAAAAAAATGGGAAAGGGATAGAAATTAAAAACGCAGCAGAAATCGAAACCATGCGCATATCAGGGAAAATTGTCGCTACTGTTTTAAAAGAAATTAGCGAAATTACTAAACCGAATATGACAACAGCAGATTTAGATGAGTATGCCGAAAAAAGAATTAGAGAAATGGGTGCAACTCCTAGTTTTAAAGGTTATCATGGTTTTCCCGCCTCTATTTGTGCTTGTATTAATGATGAAGTTGTACATGGTATTCCTAGCCCGAAAAAGGTAATTCAAATGGGTGATATACTTAAGATTGACACTGGGGCATTTTATAATGGTTTTCATGGTGATTCTTGCATTACTTTTCCCGTTGGTAAGGTAAAAAGAAGCACAGTAAAATTATTAGAAGTAGCTGAAACTGCTATGTATAAAGGTATTGAGCAAGTAAAAGCTGGTAATTATTTAATGGATATTGCCATCGCCATTCAAGATTATGTGGAAAAAAATGGCTTTTCTGTGGTAGAAAATTTTGTAGGACATGGTGTCGGAAGAAACTTACATGAAGAGCCTTCGGTATTTAATACTCGCACAAAAGATTTACCTAATGTACAATTGAAATCAGGAATGACACTAGCTATTGAGCCAATTATTAATGAGGGGAAAAAACACACTCGTACTTTAAAAGATCACTGGACGGTTGTAACTGCTGATAAACAACTTTCAGCACAGTTTGAGCATACAGTTTTAGTTACTAATGATGGTTATGAAATTTTAACCATGAGAGATTAATCTATGATGAATAAGCCATCATCTCCTTATCAACCATTACTATTGAGAATTTTTCATAATCTTCAAGGGATTTTCGTTATTTTAGCTATCTTAACCGCTATTTGGACTTACAATACTTATGATGGACGTTGGGGTAAAATTTTTCTACCCCATTGGAAGGAAATTGAGGGGATTCATGGCACTTTTGGTTTATTCTCATTATTAATATTCCCCTTTTTTCTTCTTTATGCTTTTCATCGAGGGGGGAAAAAATTAGTTCAAAATGATACTTTAAAACAGTTAAAAGTTATCAATAAACCTATCTGGTGGTATAGTTTACATCGTACAGTTAATACTTTAAGTATTTTTTCTCTAACTTTTGCTCTTTTTAGTGGAAAAATGATGAATGAAAAATGGTTGCCAAAAGGAGAGTTAAATCATTTTTGGTATTCTTTACATCTATTATCATTGATAATAATTATATTTTTCATTGCTTTACATATTCTTATGAATGTCAAAATAGGTGGTTTACCCCTCATTTTATCTATTCTTAATTATCAATGGCTTGAAAAAGATAATCCTCAATTATGGCTAGAAAATATTAAAGATTTACTACTAAATTGGCGCACAAAATTGAATGTGATTAAACTATTTATTATTCGAGAGTGGCAAAATTTACCTTTACATTTTCAAATTTTAGAAGCTGGTATCTTTTTCATTATTCTCCTTGCTTGGTTAAAATAAAATTTATCAAACTATTTAATTAAAATTATGACAAAAGTTTACAATGTTGCCGATAAAAATGCTTTAATTACCGAAGCTACACCATTGATTATCAATAAGATTAAAGATGCCATCGCCAAAAATGATATTTGTACTATAGCCTTAGCAGGAGGAAGTACTCCAAAACCTATTTATGAAGCCATTGCCGAAGAAAATTTGCCTTGGGATAAAATTCATATATTCTGGGGAGATGAGCGTTATGTATTGCCAACTCATCCTGATAGTAACGAAAAAATGGCAAGGGAATCATGGTTAGATAAAGTAAATTTTCCTGTCAACAATATTCACCCGATGCCTACTATGAGTAACAATCCTCAAACTGATGCGGATAAACATAATCAAGAGTTACTAGATTTTTTCGGCATCACATCAGGTTTTCCTACTTTTGATCTTATCTTACTAGGAATGGGTGATGATGGTCACACCGCTTCTCTTTTTCCTCAGACAAAAGCCTTAGAAGTTCGTGATAGATTAATTACGGTGGGAAATAAAGAAGATAGTTTAAGATTAACTTTTACTGTACCATTGATTAATCAGGCAAATTGCGTTATTTTCTTAGTGTCAGGAAGTAATAAACAAGACGCTTTACAACAGGTTTTTAGTGAAACAGGAGATAGTAACCAATATCCTAGTAAACTAATTCAACCTAGGGGAGAGTTAGTCTGGTTTATTAGTAATTAGTCATTGTCAATTTTAAATTCTCAAATATATGATTATTTGTCCTAGTTGTGGTGCTTTTGTTGAAGATAATGTTAATGAATGTCCCGAATGTGGTTTCAATTTAACGCAAAACCCCTTAAATTTGAATGAGAATAATACCACAAATATTGTGACGGCATTAATTAATGAAGGAGAAATTATTAATGATATTATTACCGATTTGAAGGAAATAAATAATATAGATATACCTACAATAAATACATTCTCCATGATTACGGACATTATCGGTGATACTCAGACTCAAATTCAAACCTTAAAAGCAATTATCACCCATGTACAAACTAATATTATTATAGAATTGCCCACAGAATTAGATATGATTAATATTGGCAAACCTAACGATAAAACTCCTCCTGATATTGATGTTTCGGGTTTTCCTAATTCTCAAGTAGTCTCTCGTGTTCACGCTAGTATTATTCGTGAAGATGATAATTTTTACATTGAAGATACAGGTAGTGCTAATGGAACTTATATTAATCATACTCCCTTACCCACAGGCAATCGTCACCGTTTGAAGTCTGGCGATCGCATTGCCTTAGGAAAAGAGGATAAAGTTAGTTTTATATTTGACTTTAAAATGTAATAGATAATTAGGAGATAGGAGTCAGGAGATAGGAGATAGGAGATAGGAGATAAGAGATAGGAGATAGGAGATAGGAGATAAGAGATAGGAGATAGGAGATAGGAGATAGGAGATAAGAGATAAGAGATAAGAGATAGGAGATAGGAGATAGGAGATAGGAGATAGGAGATAGGAGATAGGAGATAAGAGATAGGAAGGAAACGGGGAAGAATGTTGAATAGTCTATAAACTAATTATTTAAAACCCGAAACCTGAAACCTGAAACCTGAAACCTGAAACCCGAAACCTAAAACCCGAAACCCGAAACCTAAAACCTAAAACCTAAAACCTAAAACCTAAAACCTGAAACCTAAAACCTGAAACCTAAAACCTGAAACCTGAAAAATGAATTTAACTTTATACAACACCCTCACTAATCAAGAAGAAATTTTTATCCCCGTTAATCCCCCTAAAGTTAATATGTATTGTTGCGGTATCACTGCTTATGATTATTGTCATTTAGGTCATGCAAGAACTTGTATTGTTTGGGATGTGGTAAGATCTTATTTGATTTGGAGAGGTTACGAAGTTAAATATATTCAAAATTTTACAGATATTGACGATAAGATTCTTAATCGTGCCAAAAATGAAAATACCACTATGGAGGCCATTTCTGAGCGCTTTATTAAGGCTTATTTTGAGGATATGCAACGACTAAACGTTAAACCTGCTGACGCTTATCCTCGTGCGACTCATGCCCTCGATGGCATCAAAAAATTAATTTGGGAATTAGAGCAAAAAGGTTATGCTTATGAGACGGGGGGAGATGTTTATTATTCTGTGAGTAAGTTTAAAGATTATGGTAAGTTATCAGGGCGAAAATTAGAAGATTTACAAGCCGGTGCTAGTGGTAGAGTTAATCAAAGTGAAGCAGTGAAACAAGAATCTTTTGATTTTGCTTTGTGGAAATCCGCTAAACCTGATGAGCCTAGTTTTGATTCTCCTTGGGGAAAGGGGCGCCCAGGTTGGCATATCGAATGTTCAGCCATGGTGAGAGATATGTTAGGGGAAACTATCGATATTCACATGGGGGGAAATGACTTGATTTTTCCTCATCATGAAAACGAAATTGCTCAATCGGAAGCCGTTACGGGTAAACCTTTAGCCCGTTATTGGTTACATAATGGTATGGTGAAAGTTGACGGGGAAAAAATGTCTAAATCTCTCGGAAATTTCGTTACTATTCGGGATTTATTGGCAAAATATGACCCCATGGCAATTCGTTTATTTATCCTTCAAGCTAATTATCGTAAGCCCCTTGACTTCACTGATGAGGCTTTAAAAGCTGTAACTAATGGTTGGCATACTTTAGCAGAAGGCTTACTTTTTGGAGTTAAGTATAGAGAAATACTAAATTGGACAGAGAAAGCCAATCATAGTTTTATTAAATCAGTTCAAGATCACTTCTGTCAAGCCGTTGATCATGATTTTAATTTTGCCGCAGGTTTAGCTATCCTCTTTGAATTAGCAAAAGATTTACGCAAGGAGGGGAATTTATTAACCCATGAGGGCAAAACCAGTCAATCTAGTCAGGAATTAGGAGATAAATGGCATACGTTAGTGAATTTAGCTCAAATTTTAGGTTTGGAAGTTCATTCTAACGAAATTGAAAATATTTCTAATGTTATTACTGAGTCAGAAATTGAGGTTTTAATTCAACAAAGGTTAGATGCTCGTCAGGCTAAAAACTATCAAGAAGGCGATCGCATCCGTGATTTGTTAAAGGACAAAGGAGTTACTTTGATTGATGCTTCTGGAGGTATCACCAAATGGCATTGGAATAATTGATAAGCTAGGACGTATCTGAGTAGAATGGTAAAGACAGGCAAGAGGCAACAGTAATAAGAATTGATGTTAACTGACGGCTGATTACTGACTGCTAATTACTTAAGTATTTTTAACCAGATAATTTATAATAATGATAACGCCTAGGTAATTATTTTTTGATATTCGAGATTTTTTTTTTGAATCCTAGTATTTATTATTTATTGTTAATTATATAACTTTGTTATTTCCTATCATCAACCATGAAAAGTAAGACAAAAATTGTTGATTTTTCATTATTTTTTCTAATTATTTTAGCCTATTTAGGTAACTATTTTAAATTACCTTTATTTTTTGGTGTTGATTTTATTATTGGCTCAATTTTTGTGTGGTTAGTTACTTATTTTTATGGAAGTTTATGGGGGGTAGTAACAGGTTTTCTTAGTAGTATTTGTACTTGGTTTTTGTGGGGGCATCCTTATGCCATAATTATTTATACTCTTGAAACAATTTTTGTTAGTTATTTTTGGCGTAGAAAAAGTCAAAATTTAGTTTTAATTAATATTATTTACTGGTTATGTATTGCCACTCCTCTTGTTACTTTTATTTACTTAAATATTTTAAAGGTTTCAACATTAGGAGTCACTTTAATTATTTTAAAACAATCAATAAATAGTCTTTTTAACGTTATAATTGCTAGTCTGATTATTAATTATATTCCGATACAAAAAATTATAAAAAAAGAACAAAAAAAAATAGTATTATCTTTTCAGGAAAATTTATTTAATCTATTTATAAGTTTTATTTTAATTACGACTCTTACCATTACTATTTTTAATAGTTATCATCAAATTCATGACATTGATAAACAAATTGTTAGAGAATTAAATAATAAAACAGAACAGTTACACAAAACTTTTATTAGTTGGTATAATGTTCATCGAAAAGCGATGGCGGAAATAGCTTCTATCACAGATGAGAATATTTTAGAACATCAATTAGTAACTACTGTCAATATCTTTAATGATTTTCAGGAATTATTTATCACCAATAAAGAAGGAATTATTATTGCTAGTTATCCGAATCAAAATCAACTAGGGAAATCAATTATTGATTTACATTCTCATAGTTTAAATGAGTTTCAGATAGTGAAAGAAAGTAAAAAACCTATTTTAACAAGTATTCATCAAGATAACCTTAAAGAAGAAAATCATGTAGGTTTTATTTATCCTATTGCTGATAATAATAATCAATGGAATGGTTTTGTTTATGGTTGTTTTTCTAGTAAACAAATTAGTAATTTTCTTAATTTAGATAATTTTGAAAAAAATACAGATGTCTTTATTTTAGATAATAAAAATCAAATCATTGCTAGTAATAATTTAACCGCTAATCAAAATGATATTGACTCTAATGATCATGAGATACGCCCGTTACAAGCTAATATTTATCAGTGGCTACCTATTCAAAAGGGAATGCCCATTATGTCGAGATGGAGTAAATCATTTTATGTTCAAAAATTAGCTATTAATGATGTTTCTTGGTCAATTTTAGTTAAGATTAAAACTGAACCTTTTATTAATGAATTACAATTAGAATATATTAATTCTTTAGCTATTCTTTATCTTACTATTCTTATTGCTTTTTTCTTCGCCTATAGAGTTAGTCGAAAATTGGTTAAACCTTTAGATAAGTTAAAAAATATTACCAGTCATTTATCTGATGAAATTATCGAAAATGAAAGTTTTATTTGGGAAAAAACCAATATCAAGGAATTAGAAATATTAGCAGAAAATTATTATATAATGATTCAAACCCTACACAATAAATTTGTTGAATTAGAAGATTCACGCAAAAATTTAATGGTAAAAGTGGAAGAAAGAACTAATGAATTAATTTTAAATACGAAAAAATTGGAAGAGGAAATAGAGAAAAAAAAGGCCATAGAAAAAACTTTACTAGAAAAAGATGAGCGTTATGACTTGGCGGTTTCGGGTACTAATGATGGTATTTGGGATTGGGATTTAAACACTAATGAAGTTTATTATTCTCCAGCGTGGATGCGCATTATTGGTTATGAAGATAACCCTTTACCAAACAATATTGATAGTTGGTTACATCGAATTCATGAAGATGATTTAGAACAAAATTTACGAGATATTAATTTATCGGCATTTAATGCCGGGCAACTATATCAAAATATACATCGTTTAAAACATAAAAATGGTGAATATATTTGGGTTTTAGCAAAAGGTAAACCAGATAATGAGGATAAAAAACAAGCATCTCGTTTAGTAGGTACAATTACTGATATAACCAAAACTATAAAAGTAGAACAAGAGTTACAACTAGCAAAAGAACAAGCAGAATCGGCTAATCGGGCTAAAAGTGAGTTTTTGGCGACTATGAGTCACGAAATACGGACTCCCATGAATGCAGTTATTGGTATGACAGGATTATTATTAGATACATCTCTTGATAGTGAACAAAGAGAGTTTGCTGAAATTATCCGTACTAGCGGTGATAATCTCTTAACTATTATTAATGATATTCTTGATTTTTCTAAAATAGAATCTGGGAAGTTAGAGTTAGAATCTCAGCCTTTTTCTATTCATACGGTGGTAGAGGAATGTTTCGATTTATTAGCACCTAAAGCTATTAGTAAGAATATCGAATTGATTTATTTTATCGCCCAAGAAATTCCTTTTCAGATTAATGGGAATGTTACCCGTTTACGGCAAATTTTGGTTAATTTAGTTAATAATGCCATTAAATTTACTAAAAGTGGTGAAATTGTTTTATCTGTAGGTGTTTATCATACTCTTGTCGTTAGTAATTATATTACTGAATATGAATTAATCTTTACGGTGAAAGATACGGGAATCGGTATTCCTGCTAGTCGTATAGATAAATTATTTAAGGCTTTTTCTCAAGTGGATGCTTCTACTACTCGTAACTATGGCGGTACAGGGTTAGGATTAGCTATTTGTAAGCGGTTAGTGACAATGATGAAGGGTATTATGTGGGTAGAAAGTAAAGGTAATTTAGCGGGGGAAATTCCTCCTGACTGGCAAATTTCTTCTAAAATTGAAGACAAAGGTTCAATGTTTTGTTTTACGGTTAAAACTCAAGTTTCTAATTTTTCTTTAGCTAATAATTCTCCTCATCGTGATGTTTTAAGTGGCAAAAAAGTATTAATTGTGGATGATAATGATACTAATCGCCAAATATTAATGATTCAGTGCCATAACTTGGGCATGGAAACCGTTGTTACTTCTTCGGGAAAAGAGGCATTATCCATGCTAAAAAATCAGCAACCTCTTGATTTAGCTATTTTAGATATGCAAATGCCTTCTATGGATGGTGTTAGTTTAGGTAAACAAATTCGTTTATTATCTGAGTATCAAAATTTACCGTTGATTTTATTGAGTTCTATTGGTAATCTGGAAATACAAAATTCTGTGAAAGAAGTTAATTGGTGGGCAACTTTGGGCAAACCCATTAAACAGTCTCAATTATCAGATATTTTAGTCAAAATTTGTCAAAAACAAAATCATTATCAAAAATCTTTTACTTCGGTTTTACCTTCTTCTACTTTTGAGAATATTGCTAATATCGCACCTTTAAAAATTCTCATCGCTGAGGATAATGTTATCAATCAAAAAGTTATTACTAATATTCTTAAGCGTTTAGGTTATCGTGCTGATGTGGTTGCTGATGGCTTGGAAGTGTTAGAGACTCTTCGTCGTCAATGTTACGATCTTATTCTTATGGATGTACAAATGCCCGAAATGGATGGTTTAACGGCCACTCGTCATATTCGCACTTTTTGGAATACTCCTAATCATAATTTTTATGGTAATCCCCCTTATATTATTGCCATGACGGCCAATGCCAGAGAAGGCGATCGCCAAATTTGTTTAGCGGCGGGAATGGATGATTATTTATCAAAACCAGTGAGAGTGGAAAGTTTAGTACAAAAATTAAAAAATTTGAAAAAAAGTAACTCAGTTTCAGACATAATGAATAATATACAAATAGAATCAAAATCAGAGAAAATAATGAATTCATTAGACTCAAAAGTGATTACACAATTAAGGGAAATGATAGGGGAGGAAGAATTTGAAGAGGTTTTCGCCGATTTAATGAATGCTTATTTAGAAGACACTCCAAAATTAATACAAGGTTTAGTTAATGGGTTAAAAAATGAAGATAGACAAGAAATTAAAATAAATGCTCACACCCTAAAATCTAGTAGTGAAAGTTTAGGGGCGATGAAATTATCTCAATTATCAAAAGAAGTAGAACATTGTATGATTAAAGGGAATCTGAAAAAACCCACTACTTTAATCCCTCAAATTTTAGAAGAATATAACAAAGTTGAGAATTTAATGCGTCAAGAATTAAGTAAATTTAATTAAGGATTAACCATAGTTTTCAACCATTGATTATTTTCCATAAGCTCATAAATACATCGATTTTGAGGATTTCCTTTCAATTCTAAATGATCAACTTTTTGTGGATTTAATAATAATAAACAAAAATTAGATATAGGCTTTTTTTCCTCTATTTCATTAATAATTATTGCTGGATTTTCTGTTAATAATTCTCCCGGATTTGCCCAGTAAAACTGCTCTTTTGCGTTTATACTTAATTTTTCCCATACTTTTTCACGCTCAGATAATAAATTTTTATCTTGACAATCTTCCGTAATTAATATTATTTTTCCCTTGATTCTAAATTGTTCTCTTGTTTTAGCAAAATACCAACAAATTTCACTAGAAGAATTATTAGTTAAATGAGTAAATTTTTCACTGCGAATATCCGTAATAATTTTTAGCTGATTACTATTATCTAAAAAACCTCTAAAAACTACCATTCTATTAGTAGGAAAACCATCCTCACTTATGGTTGCTAAAGAAAAATAACGACTAAATATTTGTGATCGATTACGATGTAATGCTCTTTGTAACAACGTTCTCCAAGGTGCTAAAATTTCAGACATAAATAGAGTTTACTGAATAAGTAGAAAGTCTTTTCAAATAAAGTATTGATAATTGAAAATATAGCAATTTTAAGTCATTGATGAATAATAAAGATTAAAAAATAAATCTGTAAATTTTACTATACCGTCAAAAATCTGATACCTAAAACTCATATCTTGCATCTAGTTGAAAATTGGCCTGTGAGAGGGAGTAATGAGTAAGAAGTAATGAGTAATGAGTTTCAGAATTGATACTAACCGCTATAAAATTGATTACCTCACTTTAGAGTATTAAGTATTTTTGTTCTGGTGTAAGATCTCAGTAAAAGAAATATTAAGTTTTCTAAATAAAGGTAAAATAATATTAAATTAAGTTATGAAAAATAAGAAAAAATGTTCATTAAATGTAAAGTAAAATAAGGCACAAAAGAGAACAAAAAATTTAAAAATCTCTTAAGTTATTCCCTCACAAAAAAATATTTATGATTGCCACAACAGAATTAAAAACCTTTGTCTTATTTCCTCCTATCAGTGGTAATGAAGCAAAAATATCAGCTTTAGTTAACAATAATAACCAAGTATATTTACCTAAAACTAATCTCAAATTAGAACACATAAAATCTGGATTTGCCTGTGCTTTACATATGCACCAACCCACCATTCCAGCAGGAGAAAATGGAGCATTAATCTGTAATTTACAGCAGATGTTTAATAATCAAGGTGACGGTGATAATCATAACGCTAGTGTTTTTGCTTGGTGTTATAGTCGTATGGGTGAATTTATCCCTCAATTAGTTGCTGATGGTTGTAACCCTCGCATCATGTTAGATTACTCAGGAAATTTACTCTGGGGTTTACAGCAAATGGGGCGTAATGATGTTATTGATAATCTCAAAACCATTACTTGCGATCGCCAATATCAGCCTTATGTAGAGTGGTTAGGTACAATGTGGTCTCACGCCGTCGCACCTTCAACTCCAATTCCCGATTTAAAATTACAAATTCAAGCATGGCAACATCATTTTGCTTCTATTTTCGGTGAAGAAGCCTTATCACGGGTAAAAGGTTTTTCTCCTCCTGAAATGCACCTTCCTAACCATCCTGACACTTTCTATGAATATGTTAAAGCGCTTAAAGATTGCGGTTATCGTTGGTTATTAGTTCAAGAACATACCGTTGAAAATATCGATGGTTCAGGGCTAGATCATAGACAAAAATATATACCTAATCGTTTAGTTGCCAAAAATTCCAGAGGAGAAGTTATTAGTATTACAGCGTTAATTAAAACTCAGGGCTCAGATACAAAATTAGTGGCACAAATGCAACCTTATCATGAAGCGAAAACTTTAGGCAAACAAGACATTAAAGGTATTTCTATTCCTTCTTGTGTTAGTCAAATTGCTGACGGTGAAAACGGTGGCGTGATGATGAATGAGTTTCCTCGTGGTTTTCAACCTTTATGGTATGATCTCAAAAATGGTAGCGATGTCGTGGGTTTTAATGGTACAGAATATCTTGAGTTAGTGGAAGCTAACGGCATTCACCCTGAAGATTATCCTATATGTCAACCAGTGGGGCAACATAAAATTTGGGCAAAAGTTGGCTATAATATCACTCCTGCTACGGTAGAAAGTGCCATCGCCGATCTTAATCAAAATGATCCTCAATTCCACATGGATGGCGCATCATGGACAAATGATTTAAGCTGGGTAAAAGGTTATGAAAATGTCCTTGAGCCGATGAATAAATTAAGTGCGATGTTTCATCAAAAATATGATCGTTTAGTAGCAGAAGATCCCAAAGTAACACAAAGAGCAGATTATCAAGAAGCCTTACTTTATAATTTATTATTACAAACAAGCTGTTTTCGTTATTGGGGACAAGGAATATGGACAGATTACGCCCGTGAGTTATACCGTCGGGGGGAAGAACTTTGTAAATAATTTACAACACAAAAAGCTATAATTTCCTAAAAAGAATTAACCTTTCCAAATAATCTCGTCTCTTAAATCTTCATCATCCATAGTGATTTTTTCATGAATAGTTAAATCATAATAACTGTTGTGGGTTGTTACTTGAGATTGAGTGGAAAGAATAGCTTTTTCATGATTTTCGACAATTGTAGCTCTTTTAGAATTCATAGTAGTTTTGTCAAGATATTGAATCGCATTTGTATCAATACTTTCTGGAGCAAAATGTGTAAGAAAAAAAGTCAAAGTTTCTTGTTTAATATATCCTTTTAAAACTGCTAAAGAACCGAATTTTATACCTAATTGTTCTTGCTCATCAAGGATTGCTTTTATATCCTTTTCTTTTAATAGTCCAGCTTCACTAAAATAATAACCCATTCGTTGTTTTTTGTCATCACAAGCTAATTGTTTGATCTTTTCCGCAAAAAAATCCGCCGTTTGTTGATCAATCCAACCATGAAGGGCAAAAATTTCTCCTAATTTTAAATGAGTATAAATACTTTGTTCAATCAATGCCACATGAATTTGGCCACTACTAATTAATCCAGCTTCTTCTAAAATTTCTCCTACAGGTTTTTTGATTAAGATATGTTTTGACATAATTATTTGTTTTAAAATATTAGTGTAAAAATTTGATTTCTTAAAATTATATTAATTAATTTATATATTATTACATTTTTTTTAAACTTAAATTAAAGTTAACAATTTGATAAAAACAACCGAAATTCATTGTTATAAATATTTAATAAACTTAATAATTGAAAAATAGATATTCAGAAGATTTAGGTTGATAAAAACCAGTGATTATCTAATTTACAGACTATAATTAAGAAAAGACTATTTATTATAAGGAACTTTTAAAATTTTTATCAGTCAACAAAATTAAGTATTTTCATATATTTTGATTATCGTGTTTAATATAAAACATAAATTATTAAATTTAATCCTTTTCTTTACTATTACTTTTAGTTTGATATTGGGTAATGCCAATATTACTCAGGCTATTCCTTGGCAAGAATTGATTTTAAGAGGAATTCAAGTCATTCAAATTAGTAATATTAGTGATGAACAAGAAGTTGAATTTGGCTCTCAAATACGACAACAATTAATTTCTCAAAGAAAAGTTAAATTATATCAAAATCGAGATTTATCTAATTATATTAATCAAATAGGACAAAGATTAGTTTCTGTTAGTAGTAGATCTGATTTACCTTATACTTTTCATGTGGTAAATAATCCTGAAATTAATGCTTTTGCCACCATGGGGGGTTTTATTTACTTAAATACAGGTTTAATTAAAAAAGCCTCTAATGAAGCAGAATTAGCTAGTGTGATGGCCCATGAAATTGGTCATGTGGTAGCTCGTCACTCTCAAAAACAAATGCGACAACAAGCGGTAACTCAGGGGTTATTAAGTGCTGCTGGATTAGATAAAACTAAAGCGGTACAATTAGGGGTTGCTTTAGCCCTAGATTTACCCTATAGCCGTAAAGACGAGTATGAAGCGGATGACTTGGGTTTACAAATATTATATGATGCTGGTTACGCTCCGGGGGCGATGGTTAATTTCATGGCAAAATTAGGACAATTAGGAGGTAAAACACCTACTTTACTTAGTACTCATCCTAATGGTGGCGATCGCGCGGTGGCTTTGGCTCAAAAAATTCCTCGCAATATAGCTTTTAAAGGAGACGGTTTAAACGAACAGGAATATAGATATAATATTCGAGCATTAAGATAAGAATTTTTTAAATTTAGACTCAAATAGAGTGGGCAATGCCCACATAAATCAATAAGTTAACAGGTTATTAAGGATTTTTGATCTTGACTTAAATATTCTTTTAACTGTGTTTCAATTTGCATTTTGACAATTTCCCGATATTCCATAAAATGTTCATTATGGGCGCAAAGGGTTAAATAATGTTCCCATACTGCGGGATTATGTTTGATGATACTAAAAAGATGATGCCAAAATTTCCAACGGGTATCTCGTTTGATGCCTTGTCGCCATACTACAATTGCTAAAGCCTTAAGATCGATTAAAGTGGGTAATTTAGCAGGAGGATGAGCTTTAGGAGCACCTAATTTCAGAAAACAATGATATATACGATCTAGGTAAGCATGGGGATCATATAACCGCCAAAATGCGTCCACATACTCGTTAGCGATGTCTTCCACAGGGCGAGTTGGCACAAAATTCATTAATGTTGTTTGGTTAATATTACCGTCTTTTCCTTCCCGTAATCGTCCTTCTTTTTCTAAACGATGCCATAACGCTGTATTAGGTAAGGCTTGAAGCATCGCAAAAGTTGTGGTAGGTATGCCTACTTGTTCGGCAAATCTGACTATGCGATCGCCAGCACCTTTTTTCTCACCGTCAAAACCGATAATAAAACCAGCCATAGGGCGTAATCCTATACGAATAATTTTATCAACAGCATCAGCAAGAGAACTACGAGTATTTTGGAATTTTTTAGTAAGCTGTAAACTATCCTCATCGGGGGTTTCAATGCCTAAAAATACCGCATCAAAATAACAATCTACCATTAATTGCATCAATTCATCATCGTCAGCTAAATCCACAGAAGCCTCGGTATTGAAGCGAAAAGGATATTGCTTTTCTTGTTGCCATGTTTTTAAGGCTTTTAACAATAATTTGACGTTGCGTTTATTACCGATAAAATTATCATCCACCATAAAAACACTTCGCCGCCAACCTAACTCATAAAGATAATCTAACTCTTTGAGTAATTGTTGAGGGGTTTTTGTTCTAGGTTTTCGTCCATAAAGTACAATAATATCGCAAAATTCACATTGAAATGGACATCCACGAGAAAATTGTACCGACATAGAATCATAAGCATCAAATTCCAATAAATCGAAACGAGGTACAGGAGTAATAGTCACGTCAGGTTTTTCGGTGGTACGGAAAATACCTGATTTTTCTCCCTTCTCTATGGCTTCCACAAACATTGGTAAGGTGATTTCACCCTCGTCTAAAATTAAGAAATCCACTCCAGCTTCTTGGGGTTCGTGAGGTACAGAAGTAGGGTAAGGGCCACCTACAGCCACTAATTTTCCTCTTTTTTTAGCCTCTTTTATTTGACTGAGTAAGTCATCTTTTTGAACAATCATTGCTGACATAATTACCACATCTGCCCAAGCCCACTCCGCTTCACTTACAGGGCGTATATTACGATCAACTAACTTAAATTCCCACTCTTGGGGTAAAATTGAGGCTACCGTAATCAATCCTAATGGCGGTAATAATACTTTGCGATTAACTAATTCTAAAATTTTGTCATAAGACCAAAAAGTAGGCGGAAAGATGGGATAAATTAATAAAGCGCGCATATATAAACTAATTATTCAATTCAGTTATTATCATTAACTTTAACCTAAATTTTAAAAAAGTAAAACTTCTCTGTTATCTTGAGTAATAATATATATATTATTTAAGTTACTTTCAATCATACTTAGGTATTGTATTATTTTAATTGATAGATTAAAGTAAGAAAATATAAAGTTCAAATCATGGTAAATTCAATGATTAATATCTAGTTCTTTAGAAGAAAATATATCTAAAAAATCATGGTAAAAATAGTATATATAGATTTAGAATTTAAAGATAAAAAAATAGGTGAAAAAATTTATAAACAACCCACAGAAATTGGATATGCTTGGTTTAGTAATAAAAAACATCTCAATTTTAAACATTATCAATTTGACTATAATGAAAAACATGAATTAGTATTAAAACTTTTAAAAGAAGTAATAGAAGAAGCTAAAAATAAGTATAACTTTGATACTTTAATCTTTTGGGATAATCGTCAAGATATTAAAATTATAGCAGAGGCAAAAGTAGATTTATCTAAATTCAAAATAGAAGATATACAAGAAGATATAGCAAATTTAACCAATAATCATCGTTTATCCTTAGAAGTAATTAATAAATTATTTAATCTTCCTCAACAGTTAGAAAATGAGCTTAAACATTTATCAGAAGAAGAAAAAAAACTACTTAAATTACATACAGCTTTAGGAGATTCAACGAGAATCGCTATCATACATAAAAATTTTAAAGAAAATCAGAATAAATTTATTAATCAAATTAAAACTATTCAAAAAATATCAGAGTCATCTCCTAAAAATTCTAAAGTAATTAAGACAAAAAGTTCTGAAAAATCTGTTGATTTAAAAATAAAACAAGCATTATTGAAAAAAAGTATTTTACAAAATATTCCGTTAAAAATAGAACAAATTAAAGGTATAAAAGAAGGAATATTATTATTATTAGGTATGGAAACATTATCAGAAGAAGAAAGGCAATTAGAGGAACAAATATTAAAAGAACATAAATATTATCAGTTAGTTAAAACATTACAAGAAAAAAACTATGATGTGAGAGGATTTACTGGAGAATTATTGAAAATTAATAGATTTCTTAAGATAAATTTTGATCTAACTATTAAAGATTTATATGATAGTTATAGTAAAAAAAGTGATAACTAAATATTTTGATGGCAAAAACCGAATTAGACTAATTTATAATAAGTTGTAAAATTTAATAAAATCTTGATATTGTAATTAGTTAAGGGAAATAATCTTTTCATAATTATTCTTCTATAAAAATCATAAATTATCGGTACATAATTAAAATTTTAACAATAAATCTCTAAATATTATTTTATCTAAACGCTGAAGACTAAAAAGAAAAAATTAAATATTAACTTCCATTATTTCAGTATATTCAAATTGATTATTACTTCTTTTTACTAAAGGATATTCAATGCCATTTAAAGTGATAAAATCTTCTTGACAATCTTCTTTTGGAGAAAGATAAACTAAGACATATTGTTTATTAATATAAGGATTCATTTCGGTTTCTACTTCATTTCGCCATTGAGTTTTTGTGACTAAAACAACTAATTGATTTGCTAATTTAGGAATACATTTAGCAACTTGACGGCGATAAATTTCGTCTAAACTGCCAAAAGGAGAATCCATAATTATCGGAAATTTACTTGAATCTAAACCCACTAAATTATTTTCTTTTGACCATTCTCGAACCATATCAATAATAGCACCAATAAAAGATAAACTTAAAATTTGATTTTCTCCTGTTGATGCGGCAACAGATAAAGCAATTCCTGATGTATTTTCGATTAAATTTAATTCATAATTTTGATTTAAACAAGGTTGATAGGGAGTAAAAGAGATAGATTTGAAAATTTCTTGTAAACGTTTTTCTAAAGCTAATCTAAATTGAATTTCCATTCTTTTTTGAATTTCCATAATACACTTAATCGATTCTTCTGTGGCTTCTATTCTTCTTATGATTAAAGCGTGTTTTTCGGCTTTTATTTCTTGTTTTTTAATTTGTTTTTCTATATTAATTAAATCTTCTTGGATATTTTCTAATTGTAAATTTACTTCTCCTTCATTTAAAGTTAATTGACGAATATGTTGATCTATATTATCTAATTTTTTTTGCATTTCTTGAATATTTAGATCTGGATATTGTCTTAATTGTTCGTTAATATTATCTAATTGATTTTCAATATTTGCTAACTGAATACGCCAGTCATTAATATTTTGTTGATATTGATTTATTTCTATCCAAAATTGTTCAACTAATGATTGAATATTACTACTTTGAGCTTCTAACCTTATAGCTGCTTCTTCAATATCACTATTTCCAGCTTTATTCATCCATTTTTTTACTTGTAAATAAGGTTCCTTTTCTGGATGCAATTCTGTACCACAAATACACTTATTTCTATTTAATAATTCTGCTACAAATTGTTTTTTTATGCCACTTGGTAACTCTCCTTTTTCTCTCAATTCTTCAATGATAACGTTAAATTCTCCCATAGTTGAGGATAAAAAAGTTAAATAACTTCTCGTAGAAATTTCTTTTTTTATGGCTTGTTGAGTAGTAATTAAATTTTTTCTAATTTCCTTTTCTTCTACTAATAATCTTTGTTTTAATTCTTGTATTTTTTCTATTCCACTGATGGCTAACATTTGATTAGAAAGAGTTTGTTTATCTAATTCTAATTGTTCTAACCTTTGAGAAATTAAGTTATTTTCTGTCTTTAATTTTATACTTAAATCTTCTTGATTTTTTTGTTGTTTAACTAAATTTTGAATTTTTATATCCCCTAACAAATTTAATTCTTCTGTTAAAGTTTTTTGGGCATTTTTAAGGTGAATTACTGCTCTTTCTAAAACTTTTACCCCAATTAATTCTTTAGTATCTTCTGCAATTTTATGTCTTTCTTCTACTCGAAAAAGATGATCAATATGTTCACCATCAAAGAAAAAATATTGATGTAAACTTTTAGGCAATATTTTCTCAATTATATCAGAAGGTTGTTCCATAGGATGTTGCCATTTTCCATCATCTCCTGCTACCATCATAAATAATTGTGTTTGATTAATCTCTATTTTATTATCTTTATTTCGACTGCCAAAACATTTTCTTTTTAACTGATATGATTTATAGTCATGATCAAAAATAATTTCTGCAAAACACTCTACCCCTACGCCAAATTCTACCTCATTAATTGCTCTTTTATTGATCAATAAACTAGGAGAAGCAAAAGCAGCCGTAAATCTTTCATAAAATACCCAAGTAAATGCGTTAAGAATTGTGGTTTTTCCTGCCCCATTATTACCATGAATAATAGTGGTATTTTTTTCTCCTCCAGCGAAGTTAATTATCGGTGTTTTACCATAAAATTGTCTAAAATTAAAAAGCTGTAAACTGGTAATTTTCATTGTATATTTTCTTTGATTATTTTTAAAATATCATCATTAATATAGCGCAGATTTTTTTGTGATAATTTATCTTTTTCTAATTGTAAAACTTGCTCTACAATTGCTTTAATTTCTGGCTTTACATTCCTAATAGGTTCGGTAATTTTATCTAAATTATAATAACTATTATTAATCATGATATTTATTCTCAATAAAGAAGTTTAACTGTCAAATATTTTGATAAAATTAATAAAAATTAAGATTTTTTTTCTCCTATAATTAAATGAAGTAAAAAAGATTAGGGATTAATTATTTATGGTTATCATGGAAGATAAACGTCAAAAAGTTCGTCAAGTACTTATTATTACCTTAATATTAAATATTATTGTTTTAGCATTAAAAGCCGTAGTTGGAATCATGACAGGTTCTTTAAGTTTACAAGCAGATGCTTTACATAGTGTAACAGATAGTGCCAATAATGTCTTAGGTTTAGTAACTAATCAACTTTCTTCTCCCATTCCTGATAGAGATCATCCTTACGGCCATCACAAATTTGAAGCAATTGGTGCTTTAGGTATAGCTGCATTTTTAGGTATTGCTTGTTTTGAAATTTTTACTAGCGCTTTAAATAGAATTATTTTTGGCGGTGATCCTGTTAAAATTAATGGACCAGAATTATGGGTTTTAATCCTTATTTTAGGTATTAATATTTTTGTCGCTTTTTATGAGCGAAAAGTGGGGCAAAAATTAGGTAGTAATATTTTAATTGCAGATGCAACTCATACCATGAGTGATGTGTGGGTAACAATATCTGTATTGTTTGGTTTAATTGCTGTTTGGCAATCAGAAAATTGGAATCTTCCTTGGCTACAATCTCTTGATTATTTATTAGCTTTTCCTGTAGCTATTTTGGTATTAAAAAGCGGTTGGGAAGTATTAAAAAGTAACCTACCTTGGTTAGTTGATGAAATGGCCATCGCCCCTGAATTAATCCATGAATTAGTAATGCAAGTACAAGGAGTAATTAACTGTCATAATATCGCATCCAGAGGATTATTAGGGCGACAAGTATTTATAGAAATGCACTTAATTGTTGATACTGAAAATGTCAAAACTGCCCATGATATAACAGAAGAAGTAGAAGCTAAATTAGAGGAAAAATTTGCTCCTGTAAGAATTTTAATTCATGTTGAACCTTTAGATTATCAATCCCCACAAATTAGCTATGAATAGAATTTATTGGTTATAAAAAATAATACCACTAATAGAGTTAAAAACCTTAATTTATGGATTAAATAATATAGTAAATAGCGTATTTAAAGTTATTTTACATTAAGTCTATTATAAATCAATAGTTAATTAAATATTTTCTATTTCTTCTTCTAATTCTATATTTTTAGGTTCATATTTCGCACTAATAGCATATTTTTTAGCTTTTTTTGCAAACATAAATGATAATGGTAATATTGTTTATTTTGAAAAATAAGAATACTTGTCTCCTAAGTACCAGACAAAAAATGGAGTATTTATTATATTTATATTTTCCCAATTTTTAATAAAAATAATATCTAAATTGGTATGTGTTGTGAATAAATAATTATTCCTTAACTTATTAATACTGTTCATTTTTATCTTTTTTTTGATATGTAAAACTACATTGAAATATTCTTCCAATTATTCTCCATTTCCTTGAAAATTATATACCAATCATACTCTTTTTCTACTAACAAACGTGCATTTTTTCTTAGTTTTTCTCTAAAATGACTATCACACTTCACTTGTAAAATTCCTTCAGCAAATTCTAAGGGATTGTCTCTCAATACTATATTAAAATCATTTATTACATTTAAACCTTCAGCCCCTAAATTAGTGGAAATAACTGGTAAACCGATAGCCATAGAATGAAGAATTTTAATTCTTGTACCTCCACCAATGCGAATTGGGACTACACTTAGTATACAATCTTTTACTATGTCATTTATATCTTCAGGATTGGCTATTACTTCTATTTGAGGATGATTATTTAACTCAAGAATTGATGAATCAGGATGTGACCCTGCAATACAAAAAGTAATTTGAGGCTGTTTTTGCCATACTAAGGGTAAAATATCTCTAAAAAAATAATTAATAGCATCAATATTTGGTTCATATCCCATCATCCCCATATATAATATTTTTTGTTTATCACTATTCATAATAGGCATAATAGGTTGATTTTTTTTAGTATCAACTCCGTTTTTAACAACCATTATCTGACCTATTTTACAACGGTTTTCCATCTGGTTTTTATCTTGTTGACTCACAACAATTTTTAAGGGGAATTTAGCCCATATTTTATTTTCGTATTCCTTAAATAATTGTAGTTGTTTTTCCATTTGTAATAATGACTTATCATGAGATAATTGTTTTTTTATTTCTATTGTTCGACTTAGTATTTGAGACTCGATATTATGCTCAAATAAAATTTGATAACTATCTCCGAAAAACTTTGAATATTGAGCAGTAAAAATAGAATCAAAAATCACTATATCAAAACTTAACTTGGCTAGAGTTTTTAAGATAAGTTTCATTCTCCAAGATTGAAAACGGATAATTTCTTTTGGTAATTGATAAAAAGAGGGTAAAGATAAATATTTTGTTTTTATAATTAGGGCTAAATCACAGTATTTATCTAGTTCTTTTTCTAAATAATAGTCTTTACTGGAAAAGGTAAAAGAAACAAGAATAACATCATTTTTTAATGCTAAATATTGGATTAAATAAAATCTGCGTATTGCCGCTCCACTATTCAACGGATAAGGTACATAAGGAGTAATTAGTAAAATTTTGCGTTTATTACTGTTATTGATTAAATTACTTTTATGTTGATTAAATTTTGCTATTTTTTTATAGCTATCTACATATCTGATTACATCAAAAAAAATGGTTAACATAGTTTTTTAATTACTGACGGTTTTTTATCCTGAGTTTTTCTTAAATGACCTAATTTAATAATATCTATTTATGATTTAAACTATTATTTTAGATTAGGATTAGCTCAAAATAAAAAATAGGAGAAAAAAAAGATTAATGCTCAAAGATATTACCGCCGTCAAAAAAATAATTCCTTTATTCAAAATTTACCCTTGGAAAGCATCATCAATCATTATTTTAGGACTTTTATCCTCGGTGACAGAGGTGTTAGGTATTAGTTTATTGATTCCTTTTTTAGATACTCTTAGTCCTACTACAACTAATAAACCGACAATTAATAACTCTTTTTTAGACTTTTTAAATTTTATTTTTTCAGGAGTTTCTGCGGATTTACGTCCCCTTATTATCACTTTATGTATTGTTTTATCAGTATTTATTAAGGCAGGATTTGTCTATTCTTATACTGTTTTAATTCATTGGCTTTATGCCCATCTTTTAGATAATTTACGTCGCCGTATTTTTCAACAATTGATGAATGTTAGTCAAAGTTTTTGGGACACTAATCAATGCGGTAAATTACTTGGTACTATTGGAGGTCAAACTTCTAACGCCTGTGCAGGATTAATGCAATTTCTGTGGTTAACAATCAATATCTGCGTAGCTATTACTTACACAATGATGTTATTATTTTTGTCTTGGAAATTAACATTATTGGTGATTTTTACTCTAGGGATAATTTCGGCTTTAGTTCGTCGGATGACTCGTCAATCTGAGCGACTAGGAGAGCAAAATTTACAGGTTAGCCAAGAGTTAAATAATATCATGGTGGAACTGTTGACAGGAATCAAAACTATTCGCTCTTTTGGACGAGAATTTCATGAGCAAGAAAGATTTAACCAAGCATCTCAAAATGTTCGTGAAATCAGTATTGAGCTACAACAACTTTCAGCCATAGTAGAACTACTTTTTGAGGTTTTGGCGGTGGTTTTATTAGTGGTAGTCATGTTTATTGCTTTAACTACTAATACAACTTTGCCTATTTTATTAACTTTTATTTTCATGCTTTATCGTTTGCAACCTCAAGTCAAAAATTTCGATGTTAACCGCACTTATTTAATCGCCTTGAGTAGTTCTATTACAGATGTAATGTCTTTGTTAGATACCTTTGATAAACCCTATATTCACTCAGGCCATATTCAATTCCGAAAACTCGAGCAAGGAATTTGGTTAAAATCTGTTAGTTTTTATTATTCTAACCAAGATAAACCGGCGTTGGATGATGTTTCTATCTATATCCCTCAAGGTAAAACTACGGCTTTTGTTGGCTCATCGGGGGCGGGTAAATCAACTTTAGTTAATTTAATTTGTCGTTTTTATGATGTTACTCAGGGCAAAATTTATGTTGATAATTATTATTTGCCTGATTTAGATTTATCCTCTTGGCGTTCTAAAATTGCTTTAGTCAGTCAAGATATTCACTTATTTAACACAACAGTAGGAGAAAATATTGCTTATGGTCGATTAGGTGCAACTAATGACGATGTTATTCAGGCGGCTAAACTAGCTAACGCCCATGATTTTATTCTGAACTTACCCCAAGGTTATGATACTTTTGTTGGAGATCGAGGTGTTCTTTTATCTGGAGGACAAAAACAACGTATTTCTATTGCTCGTGCGATTATTTGTAATCCAGAAATTTTGATTATGGATGAAGCAACTAATGCCCTTGACAGTGTTTCCGAAAATTTTATCCAACAATCTATCAGTAATTTAAGTAAAAATCGTACTGTAATTGTGATTGCTCATCGTTTATCTACTATTGAAACTGCTGATCAAATTATTGTACTAAAAGAGGGTAAAGTGAGAGAAATAGGAAATTTTGATGTTTTACTTTCTAAAAATGGTCTTTTTGCTCAACTTTATAAATTACAATATGGTCATAATTTTGACCAAGATAATGTCTAATTTATAATAATCTCCCTTTAGATTAAGAAATTATAGTCACTTAAGATAAGAATGAAACAAAGCCAGACTCTATCACTACCGCAAATTCAACATTTGATAACTGGAAACTGTCTCAAACTTAATTGAAATAACTATAACTTTTTATTCTCTCACTTTAAAAAAAAGGTAATTTTTTATTATTAAACTATCTTTAGTTTCTTCTCTATTATGTTTGTTGAGTTGTTTAAAAATTCTGTTAATGCTGGTTTTAATTCATAATTAGGTTGATAATTTAATTCAGATATTGCCTTTGAAATGTCTGCTTGTGAATAAATAATATCACCTAATCGACGAGGTTGAAAATTAATTGATTCTTTCCATTGTGGAAAAAAAATTTTTAACTCACTTAGAAAATCTAATAAAGAAATAGCTTTTCCTGTACCAATATTACAAGTTATAGTTTGACCGTTATCTAAATTTTTTGTTAAAGCTAAATAAATACTATTTACAATATCTTTAACATAGATAAAATCTCTAGTTTGTTGACCATCTCCAAAAATAGTAATAGGTTGATTATTTTTCATTGCATTAATAAAAATAGAAATTACTCCAGAGTAGGGAGAATTAGGATCTTGTTTTGAACCAAAAACATTAAAAAAACGTAAATTTATTGCTGAAAATTTGTGTTGTGATACGAATAAGTTAATATATTTTTCCCCAAAAAGTTTATGTAAACCATAGGGTGAAACAGGATCTGTTGGATGACTCTCATTAATGGGTAAATTTATCGGATTACCATATACTGCGGCGGAACTAGCAAAAACAAGTCGAGAAATTTTTAACTTATTACATAATTGAATTAAATGCAATATTTCAGATACATTATTGTGATGAGTTACGATGGGTTTTAACCAAGAGTTATTTACCGAAGGGGTAGCAGCTAAATGAACGATTCCATCAATGGATTTAGGGAAATCTTCAGGTTGACATTGACTAATACTTTTATTAATTATCGGAATACTTGAAGGTAAATTACTTAATTTTCCTGATGTTAAGTTATCAATAATAGTTATTTGATGACCTTTTTTCAATAAAAATTCGGTAAGGTGAGAACCGATAAATCCTGCTCCTCCAGTAATAGTAATGTGCATAAATTTAGGTTTGATATTTGTGATTTTGATTTAAACTATTAAGAAAAGATGTCTATATTCTCAAAGAAAGAATCTTTATAGTTTTTGATCTTAGTGACAATAAACAATAATATAAACTATTAAATAATATTGGGGTTCAAAGTGGAAAAAAATATTGTGAATAACTTGATTCTATTTCAACTAAAAAAAATAATCATAGATTTTCAACAATATAGAACAAGAAAACAATGGCATAAGCAAATGCTCACCCAACTTTCCCAACTAAATAACTTTTCTAGCTCTGAGACTGAAACTTTTTTTAATTTTTGTTTACAACATAAAAACGAATCCTCTTCTCAACTTTTTCAAGACTTATTTATTCGTTACCAATTAAATGAAAGGGAAAAAGGTTATTTTGTTGAATTTGGGGCAACTGATGGAATCCACTGGAGCAATACAAAAGCTCTAGAAAAAAATTTACAATGGACAGGAATATTAGCAGAACCAGCAAAATTTTGGCATCCATATTTAAAACAGAATCGAAAAAGTCTTATTGATACTCGTTGTGTTTGGGAAAAAACTGGAGAAATTTTAGAGTTTAACGAAGTTAAATCGGAGGCGGAATTATCTACAATTAAAAGTTTTACAAATGCAGATCATCATGGCAAATCTCGCATTGATGGTGATAATTATCAAGTTTACACAATATCACTAGAAGATTTACTTCTAACATATAATGCACCAAAAAAAATTGATTATTTATCAATTGATACTGAAGGCTCAGAGTTTTCTATTTTAAATGCTTTTGATTTCAGTAAATATCAGATTAACATTATTACCGTTGAACATAATTACACATTTCAAAGGGAAGAAATTTTTAAATTATTAACTAAAAATGGATTTTCGAGAAAATTTATCGAGTTTTCTATGTGGGATGATTGGTACGTTAATCAATTTAATTAACTCAAATGTGAGGAGAAAATTATAGTAATTTACCTAATAACTATTGAGGAGAAAATAATTGAGAATTTTATTAGTTCAATTTGAATGTTTAAACTGGTTACAAGGGCGTAGTTATCCTTATTGTTTAAATTTTGCGTTTAAAGAAAGTTTAGAAAAATTAGGTATAGAAGTGGTAATAATAACGACTCCTTGGCTACCTTATTTAGAAAGAATATGCGAGGGCAAAATTTTTGATCAAATTTGGTTAAATGATCTTAGTCATTTTGCTGACTTTAATTTAGATTTATCTATCGTCAAAAATCTTGCACCTGTTAGACTGGGTTTTATCACCGAATCCTTAGAATATGATGAAAAAGCCTATCAAAATTTTTCTTGGCTACAATATCGAAGACAAGGAATAGAAAAACAGTTAGAAAATGTGACTCATATCGTAGCTGTAGATGAAGAAGATGTTATTAATCTCCATCAACGTTTAAAACTGCCAACAATGTGGCTTCCTGTTTCTATTCCTGAAGGTTTAATCTGCACTCAAAATAAACCATCAAGATATAATTTAGCTTTTTTTAGTGGCAGTTTATATGGTGAAAGACAAGAATTGCTAGAAAATAAAAAATTAAATAGTTTGCTCAAACAGAATCATTTATCCAATGATAATTATATTTATTCATTATTCTTTAATCTGTTGCCACGTCATCAATATTTACGTTTAGATAAATTCACAAATTATCCTCTACATTTAATTTATCCTTTATACCTTCAACTTTTAAGAAATATTAGATATTCGGCTTTTATGGCATGGCAAAAACAAGTATTGCAAAGTGGTTTTGCTGTGGTTAATTTACCTCATTTAGTCAAAGGCTATAGTACAAGGGTTATAGAAGGTATCGCTGCTTTACGCCCTGTCATTTCATGGGAAATACCTGATCGCCCTTTAAATAAAGCAATATTTGAAAATGGCAAAGAAATATTACTATATTCTACTGCCGAAGAATTAGGAGAGCAAATTAATTATATTTTATCTAACCCTCAATTGGCAGAAAAAATTGCTATTAATGCTCAAGAAAAAGTAAAAAAATGGCACACTACAGAAAAGAGAATGACACAAATTTTATTTTGGATAGAACATAATGAAACCCCAAATTATGGTATTAATTAAACATATTGTTTTATCACAAATTCGCAGGATAAAATATTTTTCAAACAACTTTTTAGACTAAATATCGATAAATATGTCTGCCCCAATTATTCCATAACCAATCACGCAATTTTTGAGGTAGGATAACTCGGCCTATTTTTATTCCTAATTGCGTAAAATTATCAACCATTTGAGAGATGTTTAATTGCCAAAAATAGTATAAAAGAGGAGAACTTTTTCGTAAAATTCGACTGGGTTGATTTCTCTGGATAAATACTCCTACTTCTGTGTAAATAATATTTTCATTTAACATATATTCTTCTAACCAATCATAATAAGCCTTTATTTTTTGTTTGACGATATTTGGATATCGAATTGTACTATTATAACAGCTATCAGAATGCTGACGATATTTAGCCCAACAGTTATCAGCGACAAAAATAGGTGCTTTTAGTTGAATTTTAGAAAAAAATACTGTATCCTCATATAAATCCTTAAACTGATCCTCAAATGTGCCAATTTCGGTAAAAACTTCTTTTTTAATTAAAGCGTTGCAAGTAGTTGGACTTTGACATCCACCATATAGTATTTTGATGAATAATTCTGGTGGTTGAACTAAGGTATTGGGTTCAATTCCTAAATTAAGAAAAAAATCTTTATTTTGATCTTCTGATTTTCCTGTCCAACTATACCAAAGTTGAGTTCTCCCATAAACCATTTTTGCTGTGGGATTATTTTTGAGAATAATTATTTGTTCTTTTAATTTCTCAGGTAGCCAAATATCATCACCATCTAAAAACCCAATCAATTCACCTTTAGCATATTTTAATCCTAAATTACGGGTAGCACTCATTCCTCGATTTTGATGGTTTTCATGTTCTAAATATTTGATTTTTTCTGGGTATTTTTCGGCATAATTTTGGGCTATATTTGTGCTATTATCCGTTGAACCATCATCCACTAATAATAATTCCCAGTTTTGATAAGTTTGATTTATGACACTTGCGACCGCATCCTCAATAAATTTTTCTTCATTGAGAAATATAATAATACAAGATACAAGAGGATTTTCTTTCATGAGACCAATAAATAAGAACTAACTTTATTTGACTAAATAGCGATAGATATGTTGTCCCAATTTATACCATAACCAATCACGCAATTTTTGAGATAGGGTAATTCTGCCTATTTTGATGACTAATTTGGACAAAACATGAATTGTATTTGAAATATTTAATTGCCAAAAATAATAGAGCAAAGGAGAACTTTTTCTTAAAATGCGACTGGGAGGTTGATTTCTTTGAATAATCACTCCTAGTTCTGTATTAATAATATTTTCTTTCAACATATATTCTTCTAACCAATCATAATAGGCTTTTTGCCGATCATTAACTTGATCTTGGGTTACATTACTGCATAAACTATCAGGATGCCGACGATATTTTGCCCAATAATTATCAGCAACAAAAATAGGTGCTTTTAGTTGAATTTTAGAAAAAAATACTCGATCATCATATAAATCTTTAAATTGCTCTTCAAAAGTGCCAATTTCCTTAAAAACTTCTTTTCTAATTAGGGGATTGCAAGTGGTGGGGGCTTGACATCCTTGATCTAATAGTTTTATTATTAATTCTGGAGGTTGAACTATGGTATTGGCTTCTACTCCTAAACTCATAAAAAAGTTTCGATCTTGATCTTCTGGTTTTCCTGTCCAACTATACCAAATGACAGTTCTGCCATAAATCATTTTCACTGAGGGATTATTTTTGAGGATAATGATTTGTTCTTCTAATTTTTTGGGTAGCCAAACATCATCACCATCTAAAAAACCAATTAGATCACCTTTTGCATATTTTAGTCCTAAATTACGAGTGGCACTATTTCCCCTATTTTGATGGTTTTCATGTTCTAAATATTTGATTTTTTCTGGGTATTTTTCGGCATAATTTTGGGCAATTTGAGTGCTCTTATCCGTTGAACCGTCGTCCACCAATAATAATTCCCAGTTTTGATAAGTTTGATTTATGACACTGGCGATCGCTTCCTCAATAAACTTTTCTTGATTGAAAAATATAATAGTACAAGATACTAAAGGATTTTCTTGCATAAAAATAAATAAAACAATTAATAATAATTACTAAAATTGATAAATTAATTTTCAATTACTTTTGTTTAATGAACTTAAAATTTAAGCAATAACTTAATTAAATAGCTAGATGAAGAGGAGACAAATTTTTTGTCATTCCCCAATAAAAATAAATTTTTGTAAAAAAGCCACCATCGGAGTTGCTGAGGGTGTTCACAAAAATATTTATCTTTAAATAGAGATAACCAAATTTTAATATTTTTAACTTTTTCACTTTTTAAATAAATTTGAACCCAATTTAGAAATATCAATCTATTAAAAGAATATTCCTCAATATTTTCTCTTAAATTTTCTAAAAAAGCAGTAGAATTATCTGAATGTCGGCGATATTTTGCCCAATATTCATCAGCTACAAAGATCGGCATTTTTAGTTGTACTTGTGAGAAAAAGATTTGATCTTCATAGATATTACCAAAATTTTCATCCCATTTGCCAATTATCTCAAGTACTTCTCGCCGAAAAATTGCATTACAAGTAGTAGGAGTTTGAGTTTTATTTTGCAAGGATAATATCAGTAAATCAGGAGGATAAATCAAGGTATTAGGATTAACACCAAGATTCATAAAATAGTCTTTATTTTTATCTTCTGGCTTTGTTGTCCAACTATACCAAAATAAAGTTCTTCCATAAATCATTTTTGCCGAAGGATAATTATAAAATATTTCTACTTGTTGTTGCAATTTATGGGGTAACCAAACATCATCACCATCTAAAAAGGCAATATAATCACCTTTTGATTTATCTATGCCTAAATTTCGAGAGGCGTTTTTACCCCGATTTTGATGATTTTCATGTTGTAAGTATTTTATTTTATCCCCATATTTTTTTGCATAATTCTGCGCTATTTTGCTACTATTATCTGTAGAACCATCATCCACTAAGAATAACTCCCAATTTTGATAGGTTTGAGCTAAAATACTGCCGATAGCATCCTCAATAAACTTTTCTTGGTTGAAAAATATGATAACGCAAGATACTAAATGATTGTTTGTCATGAATTCTTAGCAAAATTTCTCTTTTTATCAGAAAATAACATTAAATTAGTTTAATATTAAATCAACTAAAAAATAAAATGAATATTACTGTTCTTATTCCTACTATTAGAAGAATAAATAATTTTGAATATTTACAACAGTCGTTAAAAAATAATCGAAGTGTTTTTAATAGTAAAAATATTTGGACGGGAAAAAGTTTATTTAGCGAAAGATATTTGTTTTTAGATCCTTACGACTATGAAGAATTAAAAAATCTCCTTTCTATATACAATCTTATTCCCATATATCGTACAGTTTATCCTGAATTAACTATTTTTCCTAATCAATCTTATGATTATTGGGTAGCTCATTTATGTTTAGATTTTGTTAATAGCATGGAATATGCGTTAAAGTCTTCTTCATCTGAATATATAATGTGGTTAGAAGATGACACTTATTTATCTCCCTTATTTCTTCGTGAATTTAGACGTTTTCGCCAAAAAAATCCTCATTTTCAGGTAGTTAGTCCATATCATAGTTGGGAGTTTCAAAGTTGTTTTGCTTGTATTGTTTTTCAAAGAAATACTTTAAAAAAATTCATTGATTTAGTTGCCCAGAAATGGTGTGATAAAGTTCCTTTAGATTGGATGTTTCAGTATTGTGATTATCGGTACTTAAACAAAAATTATGCCCAAACAAAGCCCAAACTTGCTTTATAATTAGTAAATACCTCAATATTATCTTTTAACCATTGAAAAAAGCGAAAAGATATGGCGGTGCGAAACGCTTCTAAGGCTTCACCAAA